>DAIPLH010000046.1:0-9148 GCA_036769325.1 Bacteroidota bacterium | reverse complement strand
TGAGATTCATCCGGGAGGTTGACCCTGATCAGATAGTCGCAAACTATACTGTCGCGTATGCGCTTGCAGCGTTGGATTCAGGGAAACAATCGCTTGTGGTTCTCCATGATCATCCCTTCAATGTCCTGAAGATCCACCGGTTTCATCCATATTGGATCGTCCGATTCATTATCTCGCTCTGGGTTATCGTGAGGGCACGTCACGTGGTGGCGGTCAGTAACTACGTTGCTTCATTTGCACAAAGAGTTAGATTTTCTGCCGTTCCGGTGATCCGCAATCCATTGCAGGAAACGACATTCGATCGTTATAGCGAGCGGAGATTTGAAGAAATCAAGGGGGGTGGGGCGACCATGCGAATTATCTCTGTACTCTCATGGTCAACTCTCAAGAATCCTAAACCGGCGTTGGAAGCGTTTTCAATGGTCCGGAAAATGTACAGGAACACCGAGTATTGCTTGATTGGGCCAGGGTTGGGTCATGGGGAGGCCGCCGAAGAATGGGCAAGAGAGAATGGGTTGGCAGAAGGGGTCGTTTTTTCGGGAGTTCTCTCCAATGAAGATGTGCTCTCCTTGATGACCACATCGCATATTCTGCTTCATCCATCTCTGGAGGAGGCTGTCAGTATGGTTATTCTGGAAGGGATGGCATTGGGCGTCCCGGTAATTGCTGGAAACCATTGCCCCGGTGTTCGGGAGGTGCTGGACAATGGCTCCCGTGGTTTCCTCGTCGATTCCAGGCATGCAAAGGCCATGAGCGAGGCCATGTGTCGCCTTTTCCAGAATCCGATCGATGCACTTCGTAAGACCAGATGCGCCCGCAGCCACGTGGTCTCGCATAATCATCCACAGGTATTCAGGCAAGAAATTATGAAGCACTTCTTTTCCGAATGATCATGGCGCGTACTCTTGTTCTGTTCGTCGTTTCGTCTCGTTATCCAGTCAAAGGGGAGAGAGCGGCTTCCTGGAAAGCGGCGCAATGATAGATCCGTTGAGGGGTAGCATCCCGGATGTGCGATCGAACCACCTTCTCGTTGCCGGATTCACGTCCGCCGCGCTCTTGTTGGCCCTCTACTCCGGGTTTCATTTTCATCTTCTTGTTCTGGTACTGTTTGCAGCCCTGGTTCTGCTTGCATTGCGATTGCCACTAACGACCTGTGTCTTGCTTTTGCTGACAGGCGTGATCCCTTCGGTGTTCCTGGAAATTCCGGGATTTCCAGAGGAGTACGGACTCCTCGGATGGGGCGTAAGGGCGGTCGACATTGTCCTGGTGGCAATGGTTGGAGCGGCAGTCATTCACGTAACAACACACGGCGTTGGAAACAAAGGGCTCGGATTGTCATCGCTTCTCATTGCTTTCGGTATCTGGCTATCCTTCGAGGTGGCAAGGAACGTCATGACGTTTGGTCTCTCTGCGTTCGGGGAATTCCGGTTTCGATACCTTATCGTCATCCTCCCTGTTTATGTTGGGATGTTCTTCCGATCATCTAAAGACCGACGCCTCCTCCTCATAGTACTTATTGTCGCCTCTTTGATCATTCCAGTTCTCAGTGTACCGCTCATTGGGAGCCTCAAGGGATGGTCATTCGGCGTTGATAGCAGATTCTTTCATGCCAGCGTCTCCCTGGGAATAGTTGCAGGATTTCTTTCCCTAGTTCTCGCCCGTCGATACAAACTCGTCCGTTTTCCGGGAGCATTCTACTGGCCGATTTCGGTACTTGCGATCTTGATGGTGCTCGTCGATGGTCATCGGTCGGTCTGGTTGTTTACGGCTGTCTGTTTTCTGACATTGCTTGTGTGGCGCGAGGTTCCGTGGAGGCCTGTACTCGGATTCGTGATTGCATTGATTGCGCTCTCCGGGGTTCTCATTGTATTCTCCTCCTCCTCTCTGGTGGCTGATTTCTTCGACTACGTTGTGCAAAGGAACCAGGCATTTCTTGACCCCCAGTTGGATCCGACCGCACGGTGGCGCATTGGAATCTGGTACACCTTGCTCGAGACAATCATACAGTCGCCGATGCTTGGCGAGGGATTCGGTGGATACTGGTTTATCATAGTTCCGGGGATCGGCGAAATAACCTCGTCCCCGCACAGCCTCTATATCCAAACACTCGTGAAGATTGGAGCAATCGGATTGGTGCTTTACATGGCTATCGTAGTGAAGGTGTTTTCGATCCTCAAGCGAGCCCTCAGGAGGGTGGAGGCAATGAAAGGCGACAGTGTATTGGTGTTCATCGGCCTGATGGTTCTGCTTTCGGCTCACGCATACTATTTTGTTTACGCCTTTGAATACTACTCCTGTTTCTTTGTGGGACTCGGGATGGCCGCTGTATCCGGCAGACATTCCAGAATGGATCAGTAGCAGAGAGACCTTGTTTGGATTGCCAGATATTCATCATCATTCCCGTCTTTAATCGCCGTTCCCTGACCCGGGATTGCCTCCTGGCATTGCGTTCTCAGACGTTCAGGTCATTTCATGTGGTCGTCATCGACGATGGGTCCGTCGATGGAACCGGTGAGATTCTGACAGATGAATTCCCTGAAGTCCATGTTCTTAAGGGAAATGGTCACCTCTGGTGGGCAGGGGCAACAAACGAAGGGATTCGTTACGTTCTCGAAGGGGGGAACCAGAAGAGTTCTGTTCTTCTCCTGAACAATGACACGCTTGTTCGTTCCGATTTTCTCAGCACACTTGTCGAATCGGGTTCCTCTAATCCGCAAAGTATTGTCGGGTCCGTCGTGGTCAGCAATCGGGATCGGCGGACAATCCTGGATGGCGGGGTTCGCATCAACTGGAAGACTGCAAAGTATACGAGGCTGAGCTTCGGGAAGGACTACCAGGAAATAGAAGAGGAGGCGGGCCGATATCGCTCTGTTGACTTCCTTACAGGGCGAGGAACGTTGGTCCCTGTTTCTGTATTTCAGACGATTGGAATGTTTGACTCCATGCAACTTCCCCAATATGGTTCCGATTACGAATTCTTCACAAGGGCCAGGAGGGCAGGCCACCAGCTCCTCGTGGATACTCGTAGCATTGTATTCAACACTGGTGAGTCCGTGCGACTCGGAAGAATGCATGAGGTTATCACAGGGCTATCATCGATTCGCTCGCCGTATGGTCTGCGCTCCCGCTTGAAGTTTGCGAGGTTGTGTTGTCCGAGATACCTTCTTCCGACTTTCGTCGCGTTCGACCTCGCCCGCCTCCTTTTCACGTCTGTCCGCAACCGCCTTGCGTGTGGAGGGTGACCTGTTGTATTCTAACAAGCAGCTGACGACATGAATATTCTGTTTGTCACAGGTTTCTGTGCGCATTACCGGGTGAAGACATTTGAGATGTTACATCAGAGAACGAACGTCGAGTACCTCTTCTTCTCTGATGGAGCGGAAAAGTATTGGGACAAGCGGCATGGAGTACAGCTCGGTGAATTTCACGGATCATATCTGGGAGGTGTGAGGGTTTTCGGCACGCGTATTATCCCTTCACTCATCCTGCGTCTTTTGTTCACAAAGTTCGATCTGGTAATAAAGTGCGTGGGAGGGCGGTTTGCACTGCCCGCGACTTATATCATAGCCGAGCTGAGAAGGAAGCCGTTCATTCTGTGGACGAATCTCTGGTATCACCCGGCCACCTTGTTTCACAGAGTAAGCCGCCCCCTTACCCAATGGATTTACCGCCATGCTGATGCGGTTGTCGCATGCGGCATCCACGTCGAGAGATATCTCATCGACAGGGGTGTGGATCGTGACAGGATTTTCCTTTCACAACAGGCGGTAAACAATTCCCTCTTTTCCGTTCAACCGTCTCCTTCGGAGAAAGATGCCCTGAGACGAGAGCTGCGCGCAGAAAAGGGGAAAATTGTTCTCTATGTCGGCCGGTATGACCGAATCAAAGGCCTCGAGTACCTTGTTGAGGGGTTTGCCACTCTCACCAACATTAATGCAATGCTTGTCCTCGTGGGGGAGGGAAGGGAACGAAGTCGCATAGCATCCATGGTCCATGAGAAGGGGTTGGGTGAAAAAGTGATCTTCAGGAACTATGTTCCTAATCATCAATTACCTCTCTACTATGCCGTGGCAAATGTCCTCGTTCTTCCTTCGATAACCATTCGTGACGTGAAAGAGGTCTGGGGCCTTGTTATCAATGAAGCCATGAATCAGGGCTGTCCTGTCATTGCAACCAGTGCCGTCGGTGCAGTTGCCGGCGGGCTTGTTCAGGATGGCCGTACGGGCTACGTGGTTCCGGAACGGAATGCTGGCGCCATAACCCAATCACTTGAGAGAATTCTCACGAACGATGCGATCGAGAAAGAGATGCGAGCCGCCGCCCTGGAGGAGATTGCCAAGTGGACCTACGATCGACAGGTTCAGGGATTTGTTGATGCCATTAGGTTTGTGAATCGCGGAAGAATTCGAGTATAACCAACTCCGGCTGTTTTCACTCCCTGACGAGTGACCTTGCGTTAGATACCATGTCGAATCTGAACGACTGAAATCACAGTGCCCAAACACACCAGCTTCCTTGTATTGCTTTTCAGCATTGCATTATCTGCTCGATTGACCTTCTTCTTTTTGGTCACGCCGTATGAACCGTCTGTGCAGTCTAATCTCATTTTACAATCCGATGCATTGGGATACCATTTGCTGGCACAAACGCTTGTTAAGAGCCACGAGTTTTCTTACCAGGAAGGGGGCGCACCAGATTGTCTTAGGACGCCTGGATATCCACTTTTCATTGGTTTCTTCTATCTATTGTTTGGTGCGAAACCGTGGATTCCCATATTCTTTCAATTATTCATTGACAGTGCATCGTGTGTCCTTCTCTATGAGATCCTGCTCAAATTCTCAGCACATCGGATCGCATTGTTCAGCTCTCTTTTTTATTCGTTTGACCCATTCTTGATCTTCTTCTCGGTTACGCTACTTACTGAAATTCTTTTCATTTTCTTACTTTTGGTGGCAACATTCTACTTCACGAAAGCAATAGAGCTAAATTTCAATCCCCCCTCAAAAAGGGCAATTTGCATCGCCGGGCTTTTCTTTGGTCTTGCTACTCTTGTTCGCCCAATCTCGTTGTATCTTATAATCATCATTCCCATTTTCCTTTGCTTTTTTCTCCGCCATAACCTGCGGTTGTTTCTTACAGCGACATTCCTGTTTGCTACAGTATTCTCGTTCACTATCTCCCCTTGGATACTTCGTAACTTCCTTTCATATGATGCCGGATTCCTATCGACGTCTGGGGCATACAATCTTTTGATGTTATATGTCAGCCCGATGGAAGCCGAGAAGAGAGGTTTGTCCTCACGTGATGCCATGGAGCAACTTTCTCATGAAGTCGATAGCGTCATAGTACGCTCGGGGTCTCATCCTTCAAATTTGAATGCTTTCCAAAAATCAAAACACCACACTGATCTAGCAATCCATTACATCCTCAATAACCCCACCCTGTTTCTCAAACATTACTTTTTGGGTATCGTTCATTCGTTCGCCAGCCTTGGCACCAAAGGATTTGCTGAGGCGTTGAATCTCCCCACTGAAGAGGGATACTTTGACATAAAAGGGCACAAAAGCCTATGGGTTACAGTTACTCAATTCTTGAATCACAAGACATTCAGTGAGAAAGTAATCGGCGCAACGATATTTCTCTATTTGCTTATCGAATATTTCTGCCTCACAATTGGAATCATTGTTTCCTGGAAACTTCTGAATAAGAGATTCCTATTGTTCTGCTTGATGCTGGCAGCATATTTCATTCTTCTTGCAGGTCCATTTGGTAATGCCCGTTTCAGGTTACCTGCACTTCCTTTCTATCTTGTTTTCATAGCGGTAGGATTGGATATCCTCTATTCGAAGATGCAAGGCCGGCATTTGAGAAACCAGCAATCACGGCAAACAACGACGATCTCTTTGTGATGACTAAAATTTACTGTGGTCTTCCGGAAGAGCGCAGGAGGATCAGAGAAAAAGTCGAACATCATTTTGTCAAGGCACCGATGAAATCACTGCAACGGGACCTGCTTTTCATCGTGCAAAAAGGGAAACCTGCCCTCCGCCGGCTCTCCAGACTTTATCCCGGGACGCGGAACCTGGTAGTCAGCAAGAGCCTGGAACGTTGAGAGTCCTGCTCGCACACAACTACTATCTCCAGCGCGGGGGAGAAGACGTGGTCTTTGAAGGTGAGAGAGACCTGCTCCGCGAGAATGGTCACACTACCGTGGAGTTTGTTCAGCACAATTCTGCGATCAGTGAGAGAAACCGTTCCGTAACTGCTCTCTCCGCAGTTTGGTCACCCCGGGCAAAGAGAGAACTCAGCGACGTCCTAAGGTCAAACGCCTGCGATGTCGCGCACTTTCACAACACATTTCCGCTGTTTTCTCCTTCAGTCTACTCTGCGTGCAATGACGCCGGTGTGCCGGTTGTGCAAACTCTGCATAATTACCGCTGGCTTTGCCCTGCTGCGACACTCTACCGGGATGAAGGGGTCTGCGAAAAATGCTTAGGAACCACGCTGACGTATCCTTCGGTTGTCTACAGTTGCTACCATCACAGCAGAGCCGAGTCTCTTGTGGTCGCAGGAATGGTGAGCCTGCACCGAATGGCCCGTACGCTTCACCATCGGGTGACCAGATTCATCGCTCCAACGGACTTTCTCAGGAAGAAGTTCACAGAAAACGGGTTCCCGGAAGCCAAATTTGTGGTGACGCCATACAGTGCCCAGACAGATCCTGGTGAGCGCACCAGCGAGGGAGACTATGTGCTGTTCCTGGGGAGACTGTCCGAAGAAAAGGGGATAAGGACACTGCTGGAGGGTTGGAAATCACTCGACGGGCAGATTCCACTGAGAATTGCAGGTGATGGTCCTCTGACCAGCGAAGTGGAACGGTACATTGAGACCCATCCGGGTCGGCCGGTTTTTCATCTCGGGTTCAGGCCGCACGCAGAAGCAATATTATTGCTGAAGAAATCACGGTTTCTTATTTTTGTATCAGGATGTTATGAGGTTCTCCCCAATGTACTGGTTGAGGCATTGGCGTGCGGTGTTCCTGTCATAGTCCCATCCCATGGAGCGCCGAAAGAGATGATTCGTGATCGTATTCATGGAATTCATTTTGAGCCTGGAAATGCGACCGACCTTGCACAGAAGGTGCGTTGGGCATATGAGCACCAGGCTGAAATGAGACAGATGGGCAGGAACTGCAGGAAGGAATACGAACGCAAATACACAGCGGCAAAGAACTACAGGGATCTTCTCGAAATCTACAGAGAAGCTATACAGATCGCGAGGAAAGTGCCGGCTTGATCGGGCGCGTTCTTGGTGTCCCCGTTCACGTTCTTGGGCTATCGGAGGCGAGGGACGAGATTGCCAATTGGGTAAGATCCGGCAAAAGGCCTCCAGCAATAATAGCTCACACGAACGCACTTTCTCTTGTAACTGCCCAAGAAGAGCCGGGCTATCATCAGGCACTCCAGTCCTTCGATCTCTCGCTTGCTGATGGGATGCCGGTAGTCTGGCTCCTCCGGCTGAGGGGATATGCCCAGCACGAACGGGTCTATGGACCAGATCTCATGCATATGTTATGCGGGCAGGCAGCAACGGAAGGGTGGAAATGCTTTCTCTATGGTGGGGGTTCCGGAGTTCCTGAGCTGGTGCGCGACAAACTCAAGGCTCTCTATCCCTCACTTCAGGTGGTCGGAATCTACTCGCCACCATTTCGCGACCTCACAAAAGCGGAGGATGACGAAGTCGTGCGAATGATCAACACAGCTGGCCCGGATATTCTCTGGGTTGCTCTGGGAGGGGCGAAACAAGACCTCTGGATGGTCCGGCACCGGGAACGGCTTAATGCGTCAGTCATCCATGGGGTTGGCGCTGCTTTCGATTTTCTTGCCGGGCGGGTTCCCCAGGCCCCGCGTTGGATGATGAAGGCAGGCCTCGAGTGGTTTTTCCGTTTGCTGGCTGAGCCTCGACGACTCTGGAGACGCTATACTTTGAAGAATGCCAAATTTCTCTATTTTGTGCTTACACGTGAACTTGTAAATGGATGGTTCCGCGAGGGCAAACGCCGGAAGGCTACGGAGAAAGGGAACCGATAAGAAGGATGAAAAAAAGAGCGCTCATTACAGGTATTACCGGTCAGGATGGATCCTACCTCGCGGAATTTCTTCTCGACAAGGGGTATGAGGTCCACGGGTTGATCCGTCGGTCGAGTTCGTTTAACACGCAACGGATCGATCATATTTATACCGACCCGCATGATCCTGCAGCAGCGCTGTTTCTCCACTATGGTGATCTGTCAGACTCCGGCGCGACAACGGATCTCATTTATAGCTTGCACCCATCGGAGATCTATCATCTCGGAGCTCAATCTCACGTTCGTGTTTCTTTTGATCTTCCCGAATATACAGGCAACGTCACAGGGCTTTCGACAACCCGGATGCTCGAGTCGCTTCGACGAAGTGGTGTCTCAGCACGTTTCTATCAGGCTTCGTCTTCCGAAATGTTCGGACTCGCCCCTCCTCCACAAAACGAAGCGACACCGTTTCAACCGCAAAGTCCTTACGCCGCGGCAAAGGCCTATGCTTTTTGGATGGTGAAGAGTTACAGAGAGGCGTTCCACCTCTTCGCCTCGAATGGAATTCTTTTCAACCACGAAAGCCCCAGACGCGGCGGCACATTTGTAACCAGGAAGATTACACAGGGGCTCGCAGGTATCCTTTCTGGAACACAGGAGAGGCTCTATCTCGGGAATCTCGACACAGAAAGGGACTGGGGATTTGCTCCCGAATACGTAGAGGGAATGTGGCGAATGCTTCAGACTGACGAAGCAGAAGATTTTGTCCTTGGAACAGGGGAGAGTCACTCTGTGCGCGCGTTTCTTGAGCGTGCCCTTGAGTATGTGGGGATTGAGGTGACCTGGCAGGGAAGAGGATCTGACGAGAAAGCTGTTGTGCAGAGTCTGAAACGAACATGGTCTGGAACACTCAAGACCGGCCAAACCATCGTGGAGATCGACCCTCGCTATTTCAGACCGGTTGACCTTCCGGCGTTGAGAGCCGACTGCACCAGGGCAAGGAGGTCACTGGGATGGGAACCAAAGGTCTCTTTCACCGAACTCGTGAAAATCATGATGGATCACGATCTGATGACGGCC
>DAIPLH010000045.1:11289-12586 GCA_036769325.1 Bacteroidota bacterium | reverse complement strand
TCACCAGGAATCTGATCGTCATTCGCATTCAGGACAAAGACGTTGTCAAACCGGAGATTCCGTGTCTCCAGAAAACCAAGAACCTGCAGCCCCTGCAGGGGAGTACCTGGCAGCGGAATCCTCCCCTCATTGACGCAGTTCCGGACAATGCTCAATGTGGCGACTGGATCATCAGGTTTCATTTCCCCGAGAAGCGATTGACAAAGTGAACCGAGAGTCGAGAGGATTGATTCCATCGACGATCTGAAGAACATGTGTTGGCGGCTTGAGCTTTCATTGGCCACAGTGGAAAGGACATCGATGCATCCACGTGCACAATCGCCAACAGAACCAACACGTGTCAGGGGCAGGATGATTTTTTCATGGATACGCCGGAGATGACCGCGGAGACTCTCCGGGGTGATCCCCTCGTCGGCAACCAACCGTGCAGCATGAATAAAGATTTCATCCCGCGCCTCAAGGTCCTCCAGCCGGAAAAAGGGTGGCAGATCTCCGTCGAGAAAACACTCTTCCAGCCTGTGCAACAGAATACGCGTAGCATGCGGTTTTCCCTCCAGCGGGATGCTCTTCACATAAGGATGGAGAACCACATTGAGATAGTCGGAAGCCTGGAATTTCTCCTCATGCCGGCCCGACACGGCATTCATCAACGATCTCAGAAATCCAACGATCGGAGTCCGGCTGTGGGGGTAACCGATCGAAATATTGTACGGGTCGTCGAGCATGGAAAGCGCATGGTGGACGAGGGATGGAAGGACCGTGGGATCCGGCACGAGGACAACAGAGCGATGATCGAGCTTCTCGCCTGCTTCCCGAAGCTCCTGAAAGCGGTTCGCAAGGGCAAAGATCTCTCCATGCGAGTCAGGTGCAGCGAGGAACTCGATCGGCGGCCTTCCCTTCTGTTCTCCCTTTTCTTCAACCACGAGTTCCAGATCATCAATACGTTTCCTGACTCCCGGGCCATCCTGGAAGATGAGGACGGTCTCTTTACAACCGGCCAACGCATGCACGAGTCTTCGTTCCGCCTCTGTCAGCGCAAACAAGCCGGCAACAACAACCGTTGAAAACCCAACCAGCAGTTCCTGTGTGGATCCATCTGTGGCAGCAACGTGACGCATTGCTCTTGTTGAATATCCCAGCTTCACCACTTCCGGATAGAAGCGCTCGTAGAGTGTCCCGAGAGAATGAATGCCCCTCAGCGAGACGCCGTGAAGCAACGGAACGATGCGCTTCGGCGGCAGGCATGTCATCATCAGCTCCTCGAGCTCTTCAAAGATCCTGAGGCCAATCGGGAGAA
>DAIPLH010000045.1:0-11279 GCA_036769325.1 Bacteroidota bacterium | reverse complement strand
GAGGGTGCTATGAATTCTGAAGAGGATGACCGCCGCGTCAACCGGGGTGATCTTGCGTCCAACGCCAGGTTTGAGTTCAAACAGGAGATCGATGAAACCGTCAAGGGAATGAATAGCGGGAGGGACGTAGCTCTTCCCCTGGATGTCACCCAATGCCTTTCTGAGGAAATGCGCCGGTCTCTTTCCAGGGAAGATGACAAGATTCGCGGAATAGTCGGCTCCCTCAGGTAGGAGATGGCCTGCAACCTCTTCAATGAGCGACACTGTCGGGGTGAGCAGTATGGTCCTGCTCATACTGCTTCCACCGTGCGCTGGTCGACGAACGCCAGGATGCCTCGACACTCACGGCCGGGATAGATATCGCTCAGAATCCGCTTATACGCGGTGACCTGCTCATGATGTTCCCCGACTTTTTGTGATCCGGTCTTGAAGTCAATAACAGTAATGGATTTGGCATCAACAAGAACTCTGTCCAGGCGCATCAACGAACCCTGCGCAGTCGCAAACTCGATTTCTCTAAGTACGTTGCGCCCTTCGGCGCGTGAAAAGAGGGATGCTATGACCGGCGTAGCAAGGAATGAGGCAAGGTTCTCAAGGAGAGCATCAGGGTTGAGAGCGGGAAAGAGCCCCTCCTTGTCTTCCCTGATCAACGCGCTGAGGACCTCTCCTGGATCTCCGTCCAGATACTCGATCTGCGAAAGAATGCGGTGGACGAACTCGCCTCTCGCCATCTCCACGAACCCAAGTACCGCAAACGGAGGTTGGACATGTTCCACCGGGCGGAGGGTATGACGGAGCCTGAACGTCTCCCTCGAAACCCTGGGTTCAAGCACAGCATGTTGTCGTAGTGCCAGTTCTCCGGGCTCGTCTGAAAGAAACGGGCTGGGGAAGAGTTCCCTTTCGCCGCGCAGGGAAACGACGAACATCTCGTGTTGAGCCCTTGTGAGCGCCACGTACAGCTTGTTCAGGTTGTCAACCCAACTGGATTTCCCTTGTTCATCGAACATCAGGCCGAGGGATGGAATTCGCTCAGCCATGGGTTTCGTTATCCGGAGCAGTCTCGTTCCCTCCTCCTCTTCACTGAAGAAATACTGCACGTTGCGGATATCGCGATCGTAAAGGAGAACAATCACAACCGGAAATTCGAGCCCTTTCGACTTGTGGATTGTCATCACCCTGATCGCTTCCACACTTTCGGGGACCTGGACCTGCCAGAATGATGCCTCCCCATCTTCCTCAACCATCTCAACAAAATCCTTCAGGCTGTTGCTGTCCATCTCACCAAAATTGCGTGCGATTTCGAGGAACTTCACAAGAGAAGACTCTTCCTCACCAAGGACGTCAAACATCCGGAAGGTTCTGTAAACCTCAGCCACAAGGTCGTAGAGCGGAAGATAACCAGCCAGACGGAAGAGCTCCTTGAAATAGTTGATCCAAAGGTCTGGGTTGGTCTCCTGCAGTTTTTTGTAAGTCCGGATCCGTTTTCCCTGGTTCGCGTGCGTGAGCAGAAGGGACTGGAGATCCTGATGCGAGACTGACAATCCGTCCTTTAAAAGATTCTTCCTGAGCACGTTGCCGACAAGGAAAGTCGAGAAAGCAAGATCGTTGGACGGCGAATCGAGAAACTTGAGAAGGGCAATCAGTTCGCCAATGATCTTTCGGGTTCGGATATCCAGACTGCTGTACGGCAGGACATGATATCCTTCCTCATTCAGCCAGCTGCTTACCTCAAGAACCCGGTCGTTCTGCGGCGTGAGGATCGCAATGTCACGCTCGGCGTAACCGCGTTCTCTGCAGTCTTTGATCAGCGAAAGGACCTTTGCCCGTTCGGGGCGCTCGTCTTCGTCCCAATCAATAATCGTGACGTCGACCACTCCCTTCTTTCGGTTTTCCTGCTTTGGTTCCTGGCTGACATGGTCGAGTCCGCTCAGACCGGCGGCCTCGCCAAAATCTGAATGACGAATATTATTCTCAAAGACGTGGCTGACATACCGGATAACCTTTTCGTGACTCCGCCAGTTTTTCTCCAGCGCGATGATGGATTTCTCCGCCGACGGAAACTCATTCTCTTTCATCAGCCGATCCATGATTCGCCAGTCGGCATTCCGAAAAGCATAGATCGACTGCTTCCGATCGCCGACGACAAAAAGGCTCCCTCCCTGCGAAAGAGAATTCTCGACCAGCGGACGGAGATTTGCCCATTGAATGGGTGAGGTGTCCTGGAATTCATCGATCAGGAAATGATAGATCTGTTCGCCAAGCATGAGATAAGCGTCAACGACCTGTTGCTCCTTCAGGTGGGGGCGGAGAAGACGGTTGATGTCATCAATAAAAATTTCTCCCTTTCGCTTCTTCAATCCATCCAGCGTTTCACCAACAAACGCGATTGCGTCGACATACGGCTTGTAGTAGTTCCTGGAGAGCCAGACCGTGTAATCGTTGAGGAGCAGGTTGTATTCATTGAGCGGTCCATCAAGCGTCGCGAGCAGCGCTTCATAACGCTTGAGCCCGATTCCACCCTGTGCCTTCTTTACAGTCTTCTCGACCGTTTTTGTGCTTCTACCGATAACAGCGTCGACATCCCCTGTTTCGACATCCCTCAGGTCATTGCCAAAGTTTTTGGTGATTTCAATCCCGGACCGATCGATTGCCTCTCTCATCTCCCCGGCAAGTTTTCGCAGCCTGGCCTTGATCTCTCTGCTCTTTCCAATCCCTTCTCCCGGGTGGATCTCCTTCTCCCTCGACGCGAGTTGCGAATAAAGTTTCCTCACCTCCCACTGGATTCTCGAATATGGATCCCAGACGAAGTTCTTCCTTGAACGGGTCTCTGTGATCAGCTCTACAATGTCAGCGAGCGTTTCCCTGAGGTCGGGGTTTCGACTGAGTTCCCGTGTCATTCTCGCAAATGCCTCGGTGAGGAGCGGACGGTTGTCAAAAACGATGTTGAGGTCAGGCTGAAAACCAAACTCAAATGACGAGGTCTTGAAGACGGTTGCCATGAAGCTGTCGATCGTCTTGATCTGCAGGTCGGAGTAGTTATCGAAAATCCCGGCGAGCGCGACGCGGGCCTTTTCCTGGATTCTACTTGCCGGCATCGCGAGAAATTCACCGGTCTCGGCAAGCTTTTTCTCATTCCCGAGAGCGAGAAGCTTGAGAAAACTGATTAGCCGGCGGCGCATCTCTGCAGCAGCCTGGTTGGTAAAAGTGATTGCAAGGATGTTGCGCAGCCCATTGCTCCGAACGTTATCGGAAAGCAGCAGCTGCACAAAGCGCTGCGTCAGTGTGTAGGTCTTCCCGGAACCTGCCGATGCGGAGACAATAGTATAGGAGGGAAAGGCGAGTTTGGTATCGTTAGGGAGGACTGTGGACATGTGGCGCGTTTGTTTCGGATTTGCCTAGTGTTTCCGAAAAATCAGCGCCTGAATGTACGAAGAAATGCTGGAAAAGTCATAGTGAAACGGACTTGCATTGTTAGGGCCGTATACCCGCGCTGATTTCTCTGCGCACAAACCCTCTTCATCTCCAGGGTTGTTCTGATGTATTGTCAGTGCCTTTGTTCGCTTTCAAAATCTCTGTCAGGATAGAGGCCTCCACCATCATCAGGCTTCGCCAATGATTTCTGCCGCTTCTCCTCATATTTCATCATGCAAAACGCCACCAATCGGGGGTCCTTAAACCTGAAGCCTCCATCAACACATTTCTCTAGAACACTCCCTCGATCGCCCTTGCAGAGTGCAGACAGGTAACGACTTGCAGTGTTTGCTGCCACGGTCTTGAGCAGGAGCCGGCCAAGGTGAATTCGTATATCCTCAGGACCAAATGGCCTGTCGACATCATCGATTCTTGCCAACGCACAAGCCCAAAGCACTTTTTCATATGAGGATTTCGTCGAGTCATAAGTTGCGTCCTGATAAGCCTTCCGAAGCCAGTACTCAGCCTCCTCAATTGATCGGCTCAGGGCAGAAATGAAATCAGGGTTGTGGACAACTTCTTTGCTTCCGCGCAATACTGCATTCCTGCACGCGTGAAAGGAGAGCAGATGAGTAAAATAGGGGTACCCGCAGGAAAATTTCGCGATTAACCTCTGCACAGCCGTATCCATGGTCATTCCAAGGACTCCAAGCCCGTTTGATACTATCTCACTCGTGGCATCGAATCCCATTTGTGGGACATGCTTGTGAATGAGATTCCGGCCGATTGATACTTGTTGGCTAATCAATTCTGAAATATCAGTGGCGACTCCGACAATGACAATAGTTGTGTCCGAAACTGAGTCTGAAATCTGCTTGATTGTATCTGCCATCAAGCGGATGTCAAAGATTTTCCAATTTAGGCTATCAAACTCATCGACAACAATGACCTTGTCATCTTCAATTCGTTGTAGCACATCAATGATCAAGGAAGCTCCAAATTTTACGAAGGTTTCTTCTGGGAGTGCAGATTGCAGTTCGCGATCAAACGGCTCGTCCTCGTCCCCGCCTAAGTCCTTTCCATTCCCCACTCCGCTTTCACCGGCCGAAGGAATCTTGAGGTCTTTGAATGCACTACGCCACAAGTTCTCGTATGTCGTAACTGAATCACATGAACATTCGAAGACTCGCTTTCCTGCATCCCTGCATTTCTGAGTGACAACCTTCACCAAGGAGGTTTTACCTGTGCCTCTGTTTCCATAGAGCGCAATATGGTTACCAGGCCTTGCGACAATGGACATGCATTCTTCCAAAAGTTCCTCTCTACCCACTAGGTTAAGGGCAACTTGAATGGGATAGCCCGGTGTATATACGAACGGAATCCTCTCAAGAAGTTCCGTTTGCTCGCTCACGCTCAGCTTTATGGCAGACTTTCCTGTCTCACTCATTCATGTCTCCGACCAATTGATGCACAGACCTCCATATCAACTCAAAAGGGGAACAACCTTAATTCAATAGGACTCAAATGAAGATAGAGTTGGCCAAAACACCAACAGGAAAGGACGGTAGACATTACTTCAGGGGTAATCAGATGCGTGATACAGCTTGGGTTTATCCGGGCGGGTGAATGTACAAAGAATCAGGGAAAAAGGCAGTCACAGAGTCAGGTCGTGAGAAGGCTTTTTCGCATTCAGCTATCGGGGGCGTGTAACCCTTGCCCCTCCTCCGGATCGTACACCGGCGGAGCACCGGTCAACGCGGCGTGACTCCATGCAAGATCTTTCTCAAATGCTGCTTTCCGTTCCGGACAGGGGTCAACACGGCAGGAATGACAATATTCGGGAGTACAGGGATCGAGGTGGATGAGGACGCTCGCCCTCCCGTCAAGTTCCGTTGCTACGATCCCGCACGCATTTGACTGGAAGCGATGCCCTTGTTCAACAGACCAATAGAATGGAACGGTCAAATGAAAGTCGATATGGTGAAAATCTCCTGACCGCATCGCCCTGAGATGATGAATACTGATCCACGCGGGTTCCCGCTTGTCCCGCAAGAGCCTAACCAGTATTTCCAGAACATCCCCATCGGACTCATCCATAAGTCCGCCAATCGAAGTCCTCACGAGCTGATACCCTGCAAACATGATGTTCAGAGCAACAAGGATCGCAACAAGCGGGTCGAGTACCTGATACCCGGTAAACTTGACCAACGCAAGTCCGGCAATGACCCCGAAACTGGTGTAGGAATCCGTGAGCACATGCTTGCCGTCGGCAGCGAGGGTAAGCGACCGCGTTGATTTCCCCCGCCGCACCAGGAATGTTCCGAGTGCAAGGTTGGCTGCCGATGCGCCAAGAATGAGGAGCATGCCGGTATTCAGTTCTTCGAGCGTCTTCCCGAGGAGGAGTCCCCGTACCGCCTCAAAGATGATTGCCACAGCTGCCAGAGTGATCAGGCCCCCCTCTATACCCGCCGAGAAGAATTCCACTTTCCCGTGACCATAGGGGTGTGAGGCGTCAGGCGGCCGTGAACTGAGGATGACGCTGTACAGTGCCATACCAGTCGCGGCAACATGAATCACAGATTCGAGTGCATCGGAAAAGATCGCAGAAGAGTTTGTCAAAAAGAATGCCGTGCTCTTTACAACAAGCATGCCCAGGCCCACGAGAAACGAGAGCACAGCTGCTCGCTTCCGGAGAGTGTACAGGGTAGCCAGATCAGATTGGATTTTCATGGGCGTCCAGAATTATACACTCCAAAACAACCCTCCCTTCCCGATTGTCGCGCAATCCCTGGTCAAAGGGAAGGAGTGATTGCTTCGGGTTCCTCGACGACAACTTTGGGATGAACCTCGATCGCAGCCGTCGAAGAGTTCGCAACCAGGCAATGCTGGTGAGCCTTGTGGGCAAGGGCTATCACGGCTTCCCCGGAGGCCGGATCGCTCACCACAATAACCGGTAAGATGACCACCCTTGTGAAACGGAAGTCTCCGTTGACAAATTGGAGATCGCCCGTGGCTGTGCTCGAGTACGAGATGATGCTGATGTTCCCTCGCTTCGCCAACGCAAGGAAGGTCAGCAACTGACAGGTTTCCAGTGCCCCGACAAACATGTCTTCGGGGGTCCAGAGTCCGGGTGTTCCCTTGAAGTCCGGTGGACTGGAGATAGTCAGGTCGGATTTATTTTCAGACGAGAGGACGGCAATCTTGTCGCCGGTCCATCGTACTGCGGTGTTGTATGAAAACTGCTTCTGCCTCACACGAGTTTGATCAGTATTCCGGGATTCCATGTTATCACCGTTTCATTGTTCCAGGTTTCAAGTGCTTAATTGTCTTCACCTGTGTTCTCAGAGGTATTTCTGTTTTCGTGCAAATGCCTCCAGTTCGTTCCTGAACGACGGGTGAGCAATGCTGATCAGCAGCTGGGCCCGCTCCCGGACGGTCTTCCCATGCAGATTGACGAGACCGAACTCCGTCGCCACGTAGTGCACATCTCCCCTTGATGTCGTTACTCCGGCCCCTTCACGCAATCTTGTCGTGATGCGGGAAATGCTCTCACCCTTGGCTGTGGAAGGGAGCGCTATCACAGGCTTTCCGCCGTCGGACTTCGCAGCACCGCGGATGAAGTCAACCTGGCCGCCGAAACCACTGAAGAACTTGTAACCCATCGAATCGGCGCAGACCTGTCCGGTCAAGTCGACTTCAATAGCCGAATTGATCGCCACCATCTTCCTGTTGCGTGCGATCGTGAATGGATCGTTGGTGAAGTTCGTCGGCCTGAACTCCATCAGCGGATTGTTATCAATGAAATTGAACAGCTTGTTCGTGCCGAGAACAAATGAAGTCACAATCTTGCCGGGGAGCAGAGTCTTTTGCTCGTTCGTGATGACCCCTTTTTCGACGAGCGGGATGATTCCGTCCGATACCATTTCTGAATGGATGCCGAGATGTTTGCGGTCACCCAGGAACTGAACCACCGCGTCGGGGATGCGGCCGATACCGAGCTGGAGTGTCGATCCATCCTCAACAAGCGAAGCCACATGCTGGCCGATTCTCCGGTACATCTCCAGTTCTTCAGGGGTTTCGTCTCCTTGAGTCTGGGGAAGTTCCCACAGCGGAGTATCGACCTCAACACAGTAGTCGATGCGCGAGAGATGGATGAAGCTATCACCCAGCGTGCGGGGCATGTTGGGATTGACCTGGGCGATGACGATCTTTGCGACTTCGGTTGCCGCCTTGGTGCATTCGACGCCGACGCCGAAACTGCAGAAGCCATGCTCGTCCGGTGGAGAAACCTGAATCAGCGCAACGTCGATCGGGCTTTGGCCGCTCAGGAGAAGCTGGGGAATGTCCGAAAGAAAAACGGGTGTGAAGTCCGCTCTCCCCTCCCAGACCGCTTCTCTAACATTCTTCCCGATGAAGAACGCGTTATGTCTGAAGTGCCCGTACATTTCCGGTCGTACATAATTTGCGGCCCCTACGCCGAGGAGGTGGATGACTTCCACATTCTCCAGGTCCCTATAGCGCGCAACCATTGCTTCGGACAGAACCTCGGGAACAGCACATCCTGGATGGATCCAGACCCGGTCACCAGACCGGATCACGGACACAGCCTCCTCTGCGCTGACGAATTTTCTCGCATGGTTTTTTCGAACACTTTCCAGGATACCTTTATAATGCATGCACTTCTCCGTTCTGTTTCCTGATCACTACGAAAGATATGTCAAAGTCTCTAATAATGCCTCCCTGGTGGAGGAAGGGGATAGAATCAGGCTATCACCAGTAAGTTTGAAGTCATGAGAGATTCTGTACTGTCCGACGGATTGCCTCAACCGGACAGTCCTCCATTGCTTCCTGGACGTACTCTTTTTCCTCCCGCGTGACGGGCTGTTTCGAAACGTAGTAGCCATTCCGCCCCCTTTCGAAATCAAAATTCTCCGGAGCAACTGACGCGCAGTACGCACAACCGTCGCAGTCCCCTGTTGTGTAGTACTCTCCCTCTACATTCCCTGGCAGTTTTTCTGGACCAGTCAATTGCATTGTTCCTCCGGGATGGATGTGACAACCATTAAGGGTCAACATGCATGCCATGACAAACCGGGAATGAATTGCCCAAAACCCCATGTTTTCGCCAATTTCGGGTTCCAATAACTCTTCAAAATATGAGGAATTCCGAAAGCTGGGAACTGTATTGCAGAGGTGAAAAACCGGAGTGCTGTTAATTTCACCAGTTAGAAGGAAGCAGCCTGTGGAGCCTTCTCTGTTTCAATCATTGGGGCAATATTCCGGGACCTGTCCCTGAAAGTGCTGGTAGGAATCAAGCCGCTGAAAGCGATAGAGATATTCCTCTGAAGACATTGCGTTGTGCCAGTGTCCGGTCAGCATGGCGGCACCTGTGATTCCGGCAAACAGCCCGACCACAAGGAGACCACGGTTCCCGTGCCTGAGGCTGAGTGCTGATGGATCGACCCTCCAATGGTGACTGCTCAACTAACCGAGACCTCATAGCGCGAAAAAATCTCCTTCACATCCGCATGTTTGTCCTCTCCGCGTTGCGCCTCATACACTGCGATCGCCGCCATGTTTACGATATCGTCCACTTCACTCCCCGGAACGAGGAGATAAACCGGTTTCCGGATCCCAAGGAGAATAGGTCCGATTGCCACCGCGCCGCCGAGTTTTGCCAGCAGTTTGTAGGCGATGTTGGCCGAGGTGAGATCCGGACAGATAAGAACGTTGGCGCCTTCCTTGATCGCGGAGAACGGATAGAGCTCCTTCAGAATATCCGGCGATACTGCTGTATCCGCCTGCATCTCGCCGTCGAATACCATCCGTGGGGCGCGCTTCCTGACAAGCTCTGCCGCCTTGCGGACCTTTGCCGCGAGCGGGTGATTCACGCTGCCGAAATTGCTGAACGACAACAGAGCGACACGAGGTTCAATGTCGAACTCCTTGACTTTCTCCGCGGCAAGGATTGTAATTTCCGCGAGGTCCTCGGCAGTTGGTTCGATGTTGACTGTTGCATCCGCGATAAAGATGGTCTGGTTCTTGAAAATCATCATATACAGACCTGCGATCCGGTTCACACGCGGCTGCTTTCCGATGATCTGTAATGCCGGCTTCACTGTTTCGGGATAGTGCTGGGTGAGACCTGAAATGAGACCATCGGCATCCCCCTTTGCAACCATGGTCATTCCGAAGACGTTGTGGGTCTTCATTTGCCGCTCTGCATCAATGCGGGTAATCCCCTTTCGTTGACGCAGGGAATAGTATGTTGCTGCATACTCGTCGAACTTCGGAGACTTTGAGGGATTGATGATCTCCACTCCGTTCAACTCAAGCCCGAGCTCCTGAGTCCGTTGCGAAATGAAGCTTCTGCTCCCAATCAGGATTGGGCGCGCAATCTTCTCGTCAACAATGATCTGGGCTGCACGCAGGATCTTATCCTCCTCACCTTCAGGGAACACGATCCGCCTGGGTTTCTGCTGTGCCTTATGGATGAAGAACCGGGTGACCGCGCGCGACTTGCCAAGACGCGCCTCGAGTGAATCCTTGTAGGCCTCGAAATCAGTAATTGGCTTTAGTGCAACGCCGGTTTCCATCGCCGCCTTCGCAATCGCCACCGATTCCCAGAGCAGGACACGCGGATCGAACGGCTTTGGAATAATGTAGTCGGGGCCAAATTCGATCTTTTTTCCGCCGTACGCTCTGATGACCGAATCCGGGACGTCTTCCCGCGCAAGTGCGGCGAGGGCATGTGCTGCGGCAATCTTCATCTCTTCGTTGATGGCCGTGGCTCTGACGTCCAGAGCTCCCCGGAAGATAAATGGGAACCCAAGCACGTTGTTCACCTGGTTCGGATAATCCGACCTCCCCGTAGCCATGATCAGGTCGTCCCGCACACCCGTTGCATCTTCATAGGTGATTTCGGGATCCGGATTGGCCATCGCGAAAATAACGGGCTTGTCCGCCATGGATTTCACCATTTCAGGAGTCATGATCCCTTTCACAGACACTCCACAAAAAACGTCTGCATCCTTCATGGCGTCCGCCAGCGTTCGGGCCTCTGTCTCCTGGGCGAAGTACTCTTTGTAGGGGTTCATCCCGCTCGTTCGCCCCCGATAGACCACACCTTTGGTATCGACCAGCAGCATATGGTCCCTGCGCACACCAAGCTTCTCATACAGACGTGCGCAGGCTATCCCGGCCGCGCCGGCTCCACTGAACACAACCCGCAGGTCGCTGATCTCCTTG
This sequence comes from Bacteroidota bacterium, assembly GCA_036769325.1. GTDB lineage: Bacteria > Bacteroidota > Ignavibacteria > UBA10030 > UBA6906 > DAIPLH01. Next base: position 620 of record DAIPLH010000045.1, on the reverse strand, counting down.
CCTGTCAGCTCGATCGCGTTCAACAGCGCTGCACCGCTGATGATGGCGGTCCCGTGCTGGTCGTCGTGAAAGACGGGGATCTTCATGGTCGCGCGCAGCTGCTCTTCGATATAGAAACATTCCGGCGCTTTGATGTCTTCAAGGTTGATTCCGCCAAAGGTCGGCTCAAGCAACCTGACCGCGCGGATAATCTCCTCCGGGTCCTCAGTGTCCAACTCCAGGTCGAACACATCGATATCGGCAAATCGTTTGAACAGAATCCCCTTGCCTTCCATGACAGGCTTCCCTGCCAGTGCCCCAATGTTGCCGAGACCCAGGACTGCAGTTCCATTTGAAATTACTGCAACGAGGTTTCCTTTTGATGTATAGAGGTACGCATCGTCGCTGTTGCGTGCGATCTCCCGGCAGGGTTCTGCTACACCGGGGGTGTAAGCAAGAGAGAGATCGCGTTGTGTGGCACAGGGCTTCGTTGAAACAACTTCAATTTTGCCTCGACGTCCCAGTGCATGGTAGTCAAGAGCATCCTGTCGACGTATCATGTGTATTTTTCCTCTCCAAGAGATTTGTTTTCAATGGATCGGCGACCATCGAGAGATGATCCTCCGTTCCATGAAGGAAGC
>DAIPLH010000366.1:0-3514 GCA_036769325.1 Bacteroidota bacterium | reverse complement strand
GGTTGGCAGTAGGTGCAGCCGGGAATGCTGAGATAATCAAGCGGCTCCGGCTTCTTCCCGGCGATTGCCTCAACACAATGGATCCCTTCAGCGGACGCAACATGTGCAAGCCAGGGTGGGCCAATGACATCTCCGATGGCGTAAATCCCCGCTGCCGACGTCCGGTAATCCGCATCGACCTTGATGTGTCCTTTCTCGATCTTCACGGCATTTTCTTCGAGGCCAATTCCCTCCACGTTTCCCTGTACGCCAACTGCAATCAGCGCGACTGTCCCATGGAGTTTCTTCCGGCCTTCAGGAGTGGTTACCTCCGCGTCAACACCCGAAGGTGTTGGAATGACTTTTTCCACCCTGGTCCCCGTCAGAATCTCAATCCCCTGTCGCCTGAGACTTGTCTCCATCAATTTTGTGATCTCAAGATCTTCGACCGGAAGGACGGTCGGAAGCATTTCAACAATCGTGACTTTCGTTCCGATCGCGTTGTAGAAATAAGCGAACTCAACCCCGATTGCTCCTGCCCCCACGATCAGCATTGATTCAGGTTGCGTGGCGAGCGACATCGCTTCCGTGCTTGTGATAACCCGTTGCCTGTCGATTGTCACTCCAGGAACAGAGCGTGGCCGCGCACCGGTCGCAAGGATGATATGAGAAGCATCAAGGACATTCGATTGCTTATCAGCGGCGGTGATTTCGACTTGATTGCCTTTGAGAACTCTGGCGTGCCCTGCGAAGTGTTCAATCTTGTTCTTTTTCATCAGGAACTCGACGCCCTTCGAAATCTTCTCAGAGACGTTCCTGCTTCGCTTGATGATTTTGGAGAAGTCTACCTGCAGATTCTCGTACGTGATTCCCCATTCTCCTGCCTTGCGAAAGGTCTGAAGAATTTCAGCATTCTTGAGAAGAGCTTTGGTGGGAATGCACCCCCAGTTGAGGCAAATTCCGCCCAGTCGATCTTTCTCGACAATAGCGGTCTTAAATCCAAGCTGAGCAGCGCGGATGGCAGCTGTGTACCCCCCCGGTCCTCCACCGATCACAATAATGTCGAAATGCTTACCAGTCATATGAACTTTCGGCTGAACAACAAAAAAGGGAATCGAATTCCCTTCTCTCAGACATGTAGCGCTGCCCCAAGCGCACCGGGCTTCAGGAACCGGTCGTCCCCAGCTGTGGACGAAATCCACTCCCGCTGTTACGGTGCTCCAAAACCATCTTGCGAGAGAAATTCCTCAAAGAGGCGAAGGAGAAAAGAGGAGTGATAGGGAAAAAATATACCGATTGATGCCGTGAGATGCAACCAAACGTAGTGGCAGGATTTGAATGCTGCCGCGAAGACTCAAAGACGCGAAGGAACGCAATACCTTACAAAAATCATATCCTTGAGAGCCTTTGAGCCTTCGCGACTTTGTGGCAATTCCTCAAACTTGATCACTAACTTCGGGGGGAAGAAAGCAAACCCACTCAATTGATTTTCCATATCAATTTAGCTATACTAAGCAAAAATTTTGAAGTCTGAATGACATCGCAGGAGGATGAGCAGGAAAAGACCATCGCAACGAACCGAAAGGCCCGGCATGACTACACGATTCTTGAAACAATGGAAGCCGGGCTCGTTCTGCGGGGTGCCGAAGTAAAATCCCTGCGACAGGGAAATGCGAGCATTGTGGACGGCTACGCGAGCATCAAGGCCGGGGAGGTGTGGGTTCTGGGAATCCACATCAATCCTTATGAACACGGAAACGCGCGGGATATTGACCCAATCCGATCACGAAAGCTCCTTCTCCATAAGAAGGAAATACGCAAATTGTATGGAAGAATGAACGAACGCGGGCTGACCGTTATACCACTCAAGATGTACTTCAAGAACGGCGTTGCCAAGGTCCTCCTCGGAGTTGCCAGGGGGAAGAAGGAATACGACAAGCGACAGGATATCTCAAAACGGGAGACCGAAAGGGCAATGCGACAACGAATGGCCAGAACGTGACCCCTCTCTTCCCTTCTGTTTCTGAACAGATGGATGTGATTCGCAGGGGGATCGCCGAGATTATACCGGAGGAAGACCTTGTGCGGCGGATCCAGAAGTCGATTGCAACCGGCGTTCCCCTGAATGTGAAACTTGGCTGTGACCCCAGCCGACCCGACCTGCACATCGGCCATTCTGTCGTCCTCCGAAAGCTTCGGCAATTTCAGGATCTGGGCCACAAGGCGATCCTGATCGTCGGGGACTTCACGGGAATGATTGGAGATCCTTCAGGACGGAACAGGACTCGACCACCCCTCACCCTGGACGAGACAAGACGAAACGGCCAGACCTATCTCGAACAGGCGACAAAGATCCTTTCAACCAAGAAAATTCAGATGTTGTACAATTCCGAGTGGCTCGGAAAGATGACGTTCGCGGATGTCATCATGCTTGCATCGCGATACACAACAGCCCGCATGCTGGAACGGGATGACTTTGAAAAGCGGTTTCGGGCCCAGGAACCTATCAGCATGCACGAGTTGCTCTATCCCCTGGCTCAGGCCATGGACTCGGTTGCAGTCCAGGCTGACGTCGAGCTGGGCGGAACCGACCAGAAATTCAACCTGCTCGTCGGGAGGGACATACAACGTGAATACGGACTCAACCCGCAGGCAATTATCACAATGCCTATCCTTCCCGGGACTGATGGTGTCGAAAAAATGAGTAAGTCACTGGAAAACCACATCGGCATTAATGAGAGTCCATCTCAAATGTATGGGAAGGTTCTCTCGATTCCCGATAGTGTTATCCTTCCGTATTTCGTTCTCACAACCAGCGTTCCCCGCGGGGAAATCGAAGGTATCGAAAAACAATTGCGGGACCCGGCAACAAACCCCAGAGATCTCAAGCGGCGCCTCGCAAGAGAAGTAGTCACCCTTTATCACTCCGAACCGGAAGCGAACGAGGCGGAGCGCGAGTTTGACAGGATTTTCATTGACAAGGAAATCCCTTCAGATATTCAGGAAAAGACTCTTCCTCTCAAGGGAGGAGCGATCAGTATACTTCAGCTTCTCTCCGCAACCGAGTTGGTTTCATCGAACGGTGAGGGACGAAGGCTGGTCAGTCAGGGCGGCGTAAGCATTGACGGACGGAAGATTACCGATGTCAACGAATTGGTCTCGCCGGGCCATGGAATTGTTCTCAAAGTCGGGAAAAGGAAGTTTCTTAAGGTAAAAGCGGTAGAGGGTTGAGGGGTACCGGATTCCATAATCACTAGTTGCGGAGGTCCACAGGTGTACGTACCAACGAGGATGTTTTTTACGAAGGGGGTGGGGAGACACAAAGATTATCTACAGTCCTTTGAGCTCGCCCTCAGAAGCGCGGGAATCGAAAAGTGCAATCTTGTAACGGTGTCAAGCATCTATCCCCCCGGCTGCAAGAGGATCCCTGCAGAGGAGGGAATGAAATTCCTCGAACCGGGACAGATTACCTTTGCTGTGATGGCTCGAAACGCCACGAAGGAGCCGAACAGGCTCATCGCAGCTTCAATTGGCG
>DAIPLH010000365.1:0-3520 GCA_036769325.1 Bacteroidota bacterium | reverse complement strand
CCGGGTTGAAGGCACGTCAGCTTGGTCTGGCCGGCTGGTACTCTACGAACATCCTGGGGAACAGGGATGGCGAAGTGCTCGACGATCCGGAATCATTTAAGACGAAAGAAGAGAGCAAGCTCTCGGTGCTCGAATATATCCTGCAGCCCGACCTTTATCCGGAACTCTACAAGAATTTCTACCACAAGGTTCGCATCAACTACTATCCGCCCCGCGGCGATAACAAAGAGGGGTGGGATAACATTGATATCTTCGGCTGGCTTGGTTATCCGATGCAGATCAAGATCGACTTCCTCTGCCGCGACAGCATCCTTGCCGCTCCCCTTGTGCTGGACCTCGCGCTGTTCATGGATCTTGCCCACCGGAGCGGGATGAAGGGAATTCAGGAGTGGCTGTCATTCTATTTCAAGAGCCCGATGACTGCGCCGGGACTCTATCCTGAGCACGATCTGTTTATACAGCTCATGAAGCTCAAGAATACCCTGCGATGGATGAAGGGGGAGGATCTGATAACACATCTGGGGCTGGAGTATTATGACTGAGGTGGAGGAGTCGCGGACGGATATCTACTCAGGAAATTCCTTCTTTTTGCTTAGTTCCACCATCTGAATCTCTGTCTCCTTTCGGACAATGATTTGTCTGATAGTGAACAGTCTTCGAATTGGGAGTAGGGTGCCGTAAAAGGCAATAGCGGCTGCGGGAAGAAGAATCGAAGACTCATACCCCAAGCTTGATCCAAGTAATGCCACAAACAGGCAAATCGTCATGACGTGCAGACTCCCCGGGTAAGCGAACACAGCAAAGACTAATCGCTTTAGACGGCTTTCCGCTCTCTTTGAAATGTATTCCAGGTTTGATCCTCTCCGCCGATCAACCTTGCCTTCGATATTCGCATAGTAATCATAGTTCTTGTCCAGATTCGACTTGAATGCCTTTGCTGCCTCGGCGTACATAGCAAAGGTGTCGATGCGTAGGCAAAAGAAGGCCGCAAGAAATCCGAAGACAATTGTCGAGAGGTTGTTGGCGTCCCAGTAGGCCCCAAACCCAAATCCAAAAAACATCATTGCATTCACGATTGTATGGGCGACGGTGTCAATATATTTTCCCGTAATGCTCACCTCTCTGCGAAATCGTGCAATCTCACCGTCCACGTTGTCAACAACGAACCCTGAATAAAGGAGGGCGCACCCTGTCAGGCGAACCCAAAGGGAAGGAAACGCCAGCAGGACGGAACCGAGAATACCAAGCGCCATGTGGAGAAGAGTTACCTGGTTTGCCCGGATTGGCGTTTGAAGGAGAATCCAGGTGACATAGAGCGAGACTGGGCGCGCGACGTAGAAACCAAAACTGCCACGTCCCTCTGTTTCTTCAGTTGGATTGATGCGATTCTTGAAGTTTCTTATTTCATTCAGGGAGACCATGACACTCAGGACAAAAACTTGGGTAAGTGACGGAGTATTCTTTCCGCGTTCAACAAATCATTTTGATTGTCTACCTCCAACCATCTGATTCCAGAGGCATCAAGCGATGTCGGGGGTGTCCCATCATCCGCCAGAATCTGGAGAACGCTTTCAATATTACTCCTCCCATCGGTCTGTAACACTCTCTCCACTGCTGATTTGTAAAGACTAAGAGAGGCCTTCGGGACGTAAGTCATCCCTATGTATCCTGCGTCAAAATCAGAGAGTGCTTTTGCGATTGTCCTGATACGACCCTTCTGGTCAAGGAGCACTTTCATATCGTCCTCAAGCAGGGGACGATCAAAATCGACGATCGCCGTTACCACACTTGCGTTGACCAAGTCTTGTGATAGCTTCTTTGCAAGAACATCAGGATAAATATGATCCACGTTCATCACGAGAAACGAATCCTGAACCAGCGGTAGCGCCTTGTGGATCGTAAGGATGCTTCCCTTCAAGAAATCATTGTTTTCAATAAGACTTACGTTCTTCTTTCCATGCAGAAAAGTCTTCATCTGGTCAAAGTAGAACCCGCCCACGACGATGACTCTCTCACACCCGACGACATTGACGAATGAGAGTGCGTACTCAATCAAGGGACGTCCGCTGACCCGGAGAAGAGCCTTTGGTTCTTCCCGCGTGAGATTCAGAAGCCTGCTTCCTGTTCCGGCTGCCAATATGATTGCGTCCACTATTTCTCCAAAATGCCGAGGATCTCAGAAATTTCAGTAATTGCCATGAGCGGTTGATTGATGACGACTGGTTGGAATTCACCCCGTGTGAAGGTGCCGACTTTCGCTACAAAAAAGATATTCATTTCTGACGCTTTCTTTGCATCCATCAAAGAGTCGCCAACGAACACCATTTCACCGAATGGAATCCCAAAATAATTTCTCAGGTACTCGAAGTGATCTCGTCCCTTCGCGAAATCCTGCTTGAACCCAACGGCAAGGTCAACCGGGATGTTGTTCTGACGAACAAACTCTCTCACCAGATCATGAAAATTGTTGGATGAAATTGCGGTACGGATCTCACGGTCTCTGAGAGCATGTATTGTTTCTCTTGTCCTCTCGGAAATGGATTCTTTGATAAACGCCGAAATCTTGCCGCGTTCGAAGTGGTCTACTACACCTGGGTTTCTTTGGTCATTTGGAAAAAGGATTTCCATTTGTTGAAAGAAGGGTATCCCGCTCGTTTCGAGGTACCTCTTCCTGCCATTCTCAAACGTCCAACCATAGTGCTTGTGCAGAAGGCTTCCCGCAAGGTCAGCGAAACCCCCCATTGTGTCAATGAGAGTGCCGTCGAGATCGAATACAATCAGTCGAAACTTTGTACTCACGGGCGAGGAGAGTGCGACTTGACCATTTCGAAGAACATGATGCGCTCGTACCAAAGACGGAATACCGGTCGGATTCCGAGGAAGCCTGACTTGAGCGAATATACCCTGGCGCGTCGATACCTCAGAATTGATAGACCCGCCTTCTCTACCATCTCTTCGACCTTGTCAGGAAAGTATTCGGTGATATGATACTTTGACCAAAGAAACCGCGGTCGAATAAAGGGCGTCGACAGAAATACCTTTCCCTCTGGTTTCACGGATGCCGCCACAAATTCCAGAAATGCAAGCGGATTCATCAGATGTTCAAGAATTTCAAATGCGAAAACGTAATCAAACTTCTGTTCGCCATTCTGCCTATAGCAATAGTCGAAGTCCAAATCCGAACGAGTATTCGTGACGGTTATCTGGTAATTGCGTTCAAGCCATTTCGTCAGCGCATTTGGCTCTCCTGAGTCGAGGATTGCTGATCGTCTCAAGGTTTCTATCGGTATTGACTCTGTAACAAACTGGAACGTTTTTTCATAGCGTCGGAGGAGACTTGGCTGTTTCAATGCTACATCGACCCCCATGTCTTCCCAAGTGCCACGGTTCGGGTCAACCCGTCGTTTTCCGACATTACGCGAAGCGATGATTTCGTCAAGTAGTTCCATTTTTGTTCCTTCTTATCTAAAATCTGCATGTTGTACAGTTCATCGGGGTGCTTTCCTAAGTTCGGTGATGA
>DAIPLH010000364.1:0-3525 GCA_036769325.1 Bacteroidota bacterium | reverse complement strand
ATCGCCAAAGTATTCCCGCGTTCCACCGTGGGGTGTGATGACGACCTTCGCTCCAGCCAATGCGGCTTCCAACGCTGCGATGCCAGGGGTTTCAAATTGCGAGGGGAGGGCAAAGACGTCGCAGGCGGCGTAGGCAGATGACAACAGCTCTGAATCGTGATCGATGCCTTCGATAACAAGAATCTGTTTGTGTTTCTTTGCCTCATTCAGACACTCCTGCGCATGGCGGTTGTTCAGGGTTCGACCAATGATCACCGACGGGTGATCAATCCCTCCAAGCGCACGAATAAGTGAGAGAACGTTTTTCCTTTCGTAGCCGATGTGTCCAACGTTAAGAATGAAACCACTGAGTCCATACGTTTTCCTGAAGAGATCCGGGCTTGCCCCGGAAAACCGCTCTTCCACCCCATTGGGAACTACGGTCACTTTGTTGACATCAGCCCCAAGTCCGTGAACAACCAGATCCGCCTCAGCTTTGGTATTAGGAAGAATCGCTGAGGCCCAGGAGCAGATATCGGCCATGATGGCATAGTCGGACCAGATCCCTCTTCCCAGTCTTTGCAGAAGACGCGTTGTTTTCAGCGTGCGCCTGATAAACCCGGATGAATGCCTGCTGAACATGATCGGCGAGACAACGAGCGGGAGCCCCCTTGCATGAATCTCCCTTGCGAGGTGATAGGTGCCTATGTTAGCCGCAAAAAGATGGTAGCAATAATGCTCACCGGTGTCATAGAACTTCCAGGGATCAAACAGAACCGGCTCAACACCAAACTCAGGGAGGTGGTGAGCCGTCAGTCTCACCTGAGTACTCGGGCCACCATGAAGCATGGTTACTGCAGGATATGATGCTATACAGACCTTCATCGAAGCTTCCTGAGAAAGTAGTTGTACCAATACCCTAGAAATGCTCTGACATCAAACTCCCTCGTTCGCCTGATATCCTGCGGAGGCAGAGCCCTGAGGACTGGTTGCCATTCCCCTTCTGAACGAATGGCCGTCCCGGTTTCCCGAGATATCATTTTCGAAAACCCATCCGGGCTCGATACGTCAAGCCAAACGGAATGATTTGCCGGACGGGGGCTTGCGATCCTGAATTCGGTTTTCCCTCCGTCCGTTGCGAGCTCGAAGTGTATTTCTTCTCGCTCCTTCCACCATCTGGCAAAGTCGGCCAGCGTTGTCGTTCCAATGCCACGCGCTTTGACGTAGTCGAAATGATCCTTCACAACATCAAGGCAGCCGTTTGCCGGATGGTGATAGTAGAACAGTGGCTCGCTCCGACAAAGTTTCCAGTCAACCGAACGATGGAAATATTGCTTCATGTCCTGCTCACCATAGCCCACGCGGAGCATACTCCCAATACAAACCGGATGAATCGGAATCTGAAGAGCTTTGAATCTCCGGCCTGAGGATTCCGGATAGAACGGAAGCGTATCATACGCAAACGAGAACTCCGAAGAATACAGGAACCCAAGTTCATCAATGGCCTGGGCAAGACCGGTGTTCCAATGCCCAAACGGAGAGGAGAAACCCGCAGGATCCATCCCGCTCGCTCTCATCAAACCCAGCGCCCTTGCGATGTTTTCCGAGTTTTCCAGTGAGGAATCATATGTCCGGTGTTCGTAGCAGTGGACTCCTGTTTCGTGGCCCTGGAATGAGCGAAAGACGCCAAGCCATTGTTCATGGCTCTTGACATCGAGGTACCATGATAGTGGGATGTCGCACTTTGATGCAACTGAATGCAATTCTTCGATTTCGACCCGGGAACCGCCATCGGTGTCAATCCGGTAAGCAAAGAGGTTCTCACGCCCACCGGGAAAATACCCGAGGTGAGCATACTGAAGTCCGCGTGCGTGATGCAGAAGTTCGAGAACCCTGTGTATGAGGAACCTGATTGCCCCTTTCCCAACGTGAGAAACTTCCTCAGCAGGAAGCCTTTCCCTGGTTGCATAGAACAACCGCGTTGATCGCCTCGAATCAAAGAGAATCGTAGCCGGATCGAAAGGGAGGTCGGCTGCATAACCCTTGCCCAAGGCTCCAATGAAGATAGAATTCTCTCCCTTCTCTGTAGGGAAAACGTTTGCTTCCCGCGAAACAAGACAATCGGTTTCAATGTCGACAAGTCCGACGTCCTCCAGGGGGTCTCCACTTCGCGAAACCACATATTCAATTTGCGAACGACAATTGCTTACTCCAACGAGACCTCCTGCATGCCCCATGAAGGTGAGGATTGCGCCCCCTCCGTGCAAATAGGATGAAATAATGGACAGTTCCTTACCCTCGACCGCACGGTTAAGAACCAACAAACTCCAGTCCGAAGGCTTGAAGTCATTGAAATCGACAACTGCTGCCGGGAACCCCTCCTGGCTCAGAAGCTGTTGCCATTGCGGCGACGGATGTAACAGGCCTGCCCGCAACCTCATACAAACTTCCTCCACAATGAACGGATTTCAGCTGGAGTGATGGTGCGCAGGAGGGTCAGGCTGCACACAAAGATCCCCAAAGCCAGAAGAACAGTCGCCACAGGACCCCAGCCATTGGCCAGGATCATCACGAGAACCATTGCTGCCCCTGAGAGGGTGCAGCGAAAGACGACTGAGTAGAGGTTGAGACCAACGACGCTCTTCGTCGTTATGAGAAGCAATACAAACATGACCAATTCTCCCAGGCCAACTCCAAGCGACGCACCGCGTGGCCCGGCAGCTTCTGCACCGGCCACTACAAGGGCTGCGAGCGCGAGGGAACCAATGAGCAGGAGCCTGGAGTAGCGGGACTCTTCACCCGATGCAATCATCGAACACATCAGAACAGAATTGAGAAGAGTCAGAACCACGTAGAAAAGGAGGAAACGAAGATGGTCAACTGCTTCAAGATAGCCATCACCAAAAACAAACGGAATGATGATGGGCGCGAGAATGGCACAACAGACAGCAACCGGAAGGACCAGAAGAAATGTCCCCTTGAACACCAGAGTCACCAAGGAAGAGAACTCACCGGGACGGGTTGCTCTGCTGCGTGAAATCAGAGGAAGAAACAGGCTATTGAGCACCCGGTCGAGGAGCAATACAACAACAATAACCTTCATGGCAGCGGCAAACATCCCGGCATCGGAGGTACCAAAGCGAAGCCCGAGGACAATAGGGCCAAGGTTCACTGCACTTTGCGCGACGAGAAGGGCTACAGTCACAGGAATACTTTTCTGAATAATGCTCTTCCAAGCCGCTGTATCCATCGTGACGTTGAGCCTCCCTTCCTCCCTGCGGAATACGGTCAGAAGCAACACAGCTCCGACACATGTCCCTCCTGCAAGCGAGAGGATCGCCGCGACCCCGTCCTCCGTGTCATGCACGAGGAAAATGACGAAGACTCCGTAAACAATAGCCACTAAGATTTTCGAGACACTCAGGACCCCGAACCTCTCCCTCCCCTGGAAAAACCACTCGAGTGAAACAGCCAAAGGCAGAAGGATGAGCGTCGAAGATGCAATGATCTTTTTCGTCTCTGTTGGCAGGTCACTGTAAAAGACAA
>DAIPLH010000044.1:0-12669 GCA_036769325.1 Bacteroidota bacterium | reverse complement strand
GACTCGCTCCGGTTATTCCAACCGGATCAAATGTTCGTCCTTCACTGGCAACCAAGAAGCGCGGCATCGCTGGATCAGGGCGGGGAAGAACAATGAGCGTCCCCCTCAGCTCGGTCGCAAGCGTGAGTGCACTCGTATCAGGATCCAATGGTGCGGGAAGAAACAGCTGCTTACCACCCGAATTTACGATTGAGTACGAAGTGACCGTCCCAAATGACCCGGATGGAAAAATGTTTGAAGAAAAACCAACGAAGTCCGGTCCTTCAGCAACCATGATATTCGTTGCCGTAGTGATCGCCGGATCAAGATACATCACCCTGACGGATGATTTGTAATCAGGCGGTGTGTGGCCCTCGGATGGAATCTCGACGCAGCCAGCCATGAACACAGCGGCGAGCATTGCACCAGGGAGGACCTTGGAAGCAAGGGATCTAAACATGTTCTTCGATCTCCTTCGGAAATCTGACAGGTTTATTATTTCGTTGAAAAACGAACATGAGTGTTCCCTTGGGGGAACACTGTGAAACTAAATTCGATGGTGAACTATTGCATCCCGAGCATCGACACTGTGATTCTTTCACACTGTCGAGAATCAGTCCCGATGGTCGAACCCAAAAAAATAACGTAGGGTGAATGAGACCGGCGCCGATTTCTTGGACGCAAGAGGGACTAAGGAACGTCCCGATTAGGAATGTAGGTTGAGAAATGTAGTATCAATGACCCCCGAGTGATGTCCCTCCTTATATAGTGCGATGGCCAAGTTGCTCTGACTGCGAAGTCAATATACAGTTGGGTGACCGTTTTGTCAAGAGTCAAAGGGGAAAAAACATGAAAATCAAAGGATTGTCCCCAGGTCGGCATACTTGAGTTCGGATACACCATCAAGCTGTGCCAGCTCCCCCAGCAGTGGAGAAGAAATGGGATCGTCGACGTTCATCACTGTGAGTGCTTTTTCACCGGCTCCAGTTCGACCAAGCGAGACTCCGCCAATATTTACGTTTGATGCGGCAAGGATTGAGCCGACGCGTGCGAGAAACCCCGGTCTATCCACATTTCTGTAGATAAGGAGGTAACCCTCCGGGTTCACTTCAACCCGAAATCCACCGATCTTGACGATCCGTATCGATGTAGCGCCAAACACCGTTCCAACCAAATCAACACTCCCGCGGTCTGTTTCCACGAGCAAGCCAAGGGAATTGACCAGCTCCCGGCCATCTTCACGATGTTGTTCTCTGACTGCAATTCCCATCTCCTGTGCAAGGAAGGGGGCATTGATGATGTTCACGGGGTCAGGAAGGAAATGGGGAAGAATTCCCCGTAGCACACCGGCCTTGAGAAGCTCAATTGCTCCGGAAACCATGGTTCCCTCTGCGGAAACGGAAATGCCCCGGACCTTCCCTTCGAGGAGTTGTGCGGCAAGGCTTCCCATTTTTTCGGAGAGTCTCAGGAACGGTCTGACCTCTTCTTTCATGGTGAGGTGGAGAATGGAAGCATTGACCACACCGGCATACGCACGCTCTTTCAACGCGTCGGCTATCTGACGCGCAACCTGTGCCGCGACTTTTTCCTGAGCTTCCTCGGTTGAAGCTCCAAGATGGGGAGTCACGATCACTCTCTCGTGCCCGAGAAGCGGAGACGGGTCCGGAGGTTCCTTCGTAAACACATCAAGTGCAGCGCCACCGACGTGGCCGCTCTCCAGCCCGCGCAGGAGCGCCGCTTCGTCAATAATGCCACCGCGGGCACAGTTCACAAAACGAACTCCCTTCCGGCATCGGGCAATCGACGCATCGTTGATCAGTCCCTTTGTTTCATTCGTCAGCGGCGTATGCACGGTTATGAAATCGGACCTGCGAAAGAGTTCTTCGAGGTTCACGAGCTCGATCCCGAGCTTTAGCGCTGCATCCTTTTGCATCAATGGATCATAGCCAATCACAAACATGCTCAGACCCTGACATCTCCTTGCCACCTCTCGTCCGATCTGACCAAGCCCGATAATCCCGATTGTCTTTTCCAGAACCTCCATGCCGACAAACTGCTTTCGATCCCACTTGCCGCTGGTGAGGCTCATATGCGCCTGGGGAATATTGCGGGCAAGGGAAAGCATCATGGAAACAGTGTGCTCTGCAGCCGATACTGTGTTTCCGCCGGGAGTATTGATGACAAGAATTCCCTTTCGCGTCGCTGCCTTGACATCAATGTTATCGACTCCCGTTCCCGCCCGGCCGATGACACGGAGATTGCCTGCCCGTTCGATGACCTCGGAGGTTACTTTTGTCGAGCTCCGCACGACAAGGGCCCTGTACTGCCCGATCCGTTGCAACAGTTCCCCCGCAGTCAGACCTGGCAGATAATCCACCTCAAAACCCTCATCACGGAGAATGTCGAGTCCGACGTCCTCCACCTGGTCACTCACGAGAACGCGGGTTGGCTCCTCCGCACTCATGGCTGGTCCTGCAACAGACTCTTATGAACTGCGGAAACTGCCTCACCGGGGGAGAACGAAAACCCAACTCTGGACAAGGACCGTTCAATGGCGGAGATCACCGAAACCATGTCGAGATCATCGTAGTACCCCAGATGCGAGACGCGGAAAATCTTCCCGCTGAATGCATCCTGCCCGCCTGCAATCGTGATTCCGTTCTCAGTTTTCAGGTGCTTGTTGAATTGTTTCCAGTCGACACCCTCCGGAACCCAAACCGCAGTAACGGCATTGGAGGGCGGGTCTGCGAAGAGCTTCAGCCCGATTGCTTTGATGCCCGATCGTAATCCGCGTGCAAGACGTTCATGCCGGGCCCACACGTTCTCAATCCCCTCTTCCCTGATCATGGTCAGCGCCATGTCGACCCCGATGACGAGGGATACAGCAGGTGTCCATGGTGTATCATTCTTCTCGTGTGATTGAAGGGCTTTCTGCAGACTCAAGTAGAACCGGGGCATCCTGGACTTTGTCAGCGCGGTCCTCGCTCGCTCTCCAAGAGCTACAAAGGCGAGACCTGGTGGAATCATCAAACCTTTCTGTGATCCTGTGACACAAACATCGACACCCCATTGATCAAGAGAGAACTCAAGAGCGCCAATCGCGGTGATGCCATCGATGACGATCAGGGCATTTGAGTGCTCGCGGATCACGCGGGCCAGCTCTTTGACATCTGCTGCTGCGCCCGTGGATGTCTCGCTGTGGACAATGTAAACCGCTTTCGCATCGGGGTTTTGTTTCAGGGCCTCCAGCATCTGGTCGGGCTGCACCGCCTGCCCCCATGGAACCTTGATCTCAGCCACGTGAAGTCCGAATGCCGCCGGCATCTTCACCCATCGTTCGCCGAACTTCCCGTTGTTCACCGCGATAACCTTCTCCCCGGGAGAGAAGAGACTAACAAACGTTGCCTCCACCCCACCGGTTCCGGAACAGGTGAGTGTCACAACGGGATTCTCCGTCTGGAAGAGATACTTGAGATTGGCATTCACCCGTTCCATGATCAGTCCGAATTCCGGGTTTCGGTGATGGATGATCGGCTCCGCCATTCTGAGGAGAATAGCTTCGGGAATTGGTGTCGGTCCGGGTGTGAAGAGTCGCTTTTTCATAGGAGGCAGGGAACCGGGATGAAGGTAACGACAAAGACGCAAATACTCAATGAACAGAAATCGCGGAGACCCGCCCGACCGAGGCTCGAACAATGACAGGCGGGCGGGGGCGGAGAGCGCAGAGAACTCGCAGAGAGGAATGTCTCATGAGAGACCAGGCCAAACTCTCCGCGATTGGTATGACGGCAATACGTCCTCAAACCGGGACACTAACCACGTCGTCAGAAGCTGTCTGTTAAAGCACAAATTCAGAGATAATTTTCAGAATCTCTGCCTTTCCCCCTCCCGTCGAAGTGGAGAAGTGGATGATCCCCTTCAGGTGTTGAAAGCGCGAGAATGCACGTTCCGCATCGCGATGGTATGATGCGAGCTTACTTCGGGGAAGCTTGTCCGACTTTGACAGAACAATCAGGAAAGGAAGGGCATAGTAATCGAGCCAGCCCACCATCATCATATCCAGGGCGGTTGGTTCATGCCTCGAATCGATCAACTGGATCGCGCAGGCAAGGGTTTTCCTCCCTTGCAGGTATCCTTCGATGAGTTTCCCGAGGCCGGTACGAACCTGTTCCGGCAGGCGCGCATAGCCGTAACCCGGCAGGTCCACAAAGTAAAATTTTTTGTTTACGAGGTAGTAGTTCAGCTCGCGGGTTTTTCCGGGAGTTTTTCCCGATCGGGCGATTCCCGGCTTGCCGCAGAGAGCGCTGATGAGAGACGATTTCCCGACATTGGAACGTCCGAGGAAGGCAACTTCCTTCAGAGACCCTTCGGGAAGTTGTTCAAGGCTGGCGGCGCCCAGCACGAATTCTGTTGAAGTGATGTTCATTCGCCGTGAGGGGGAGGCACGGGCAACGCGAAGGAATCGCGCATCCCGCGGCAATTCGCGGCTGTTGCCGATCCAACAAAATGATTAGACTTGACACGACCGTAAGTGTATGTTGGATCGAGCACTGTGCCCGTTTATTGTAGAGGTATTTAGTTGGAGGGCACTAGCAATGGTGACTCAGGAGGCGCCCTCGGACGCTGCGGCTTTTTTCTTCGAGGATGCTTTCTCCTTGCCGGCGGCTTTCTTCCTGGGCGCTGCCTTCTTTTTGTCTTTGGCGGTTTCTTCAGATTCCGCCTTGTCCTGGCCTGCCTGGAAGTCTACAAGTTCAATAACTGCGAGCTCTGCACCGTCACCCTGGCGCTGACCGAGCCTGACGATCCGGGTGTACCCACCCGGGCGGGTGGCAACTTTCGGGGCAATCGTCGCAAAGAGTTCAGACAACACTGCCCGGTCTTTAATCACCTTTCCAACCTCGCGCCGCGCATGGCCGGCTGACTGGATGAACCGGCCTGCTGTCGTACCGCTCTCACCGGTTGTCGCAGTAACGAGGGCACGCTTCGAACGGGTGATGATCTTCTCCACAAACATCCGGGTCTCTTTCGCCTTCGCAACAGTTGTGGTGATCCTCTTGTGTCTCAGGAGCGAGGTCGCCAGCGAAGCAAGCAACGCTTTACGATGGCTTGCCGTTCGTTTGAGTTTTCTGCCCGCTTTACGATGTCGCATGATTCCTGTCTGCTTTCTTTGTCGTTTTCAATCGGTGTCAGCTCAGAGCTGCTCGCCGTCTTTCAGATACTTGTTCACCGGATACCCCCAGTGAAGTCCGAAACTCTCCACCACCTCCGCGAGCTCGGCAAGCGATTTCCGTCCGAAGTTCCGGAACTTCAGCAACTGCGCTTCGTCACGATGCACAAGCTCGGCGATATTCTTGATGCCGGCTGCCCTCAGGCAGTTGTGAGAGCGGACAGAAAGTTCAAGTTCGTCCACGGGAGTGATGAGGATCCTTCTGATGCGTTCGGTTTCTGCATCCCCTCCTCCGACGGTCCCTTCCTTTTCATCGCCTATTTCGAACTTCATGAACAGCTGGATATGCTCCCGCAAAATCCGGGCGGCATACGAAAGTGCATCCTGAGGCGTCACCGATCCGTCGGTCTCGATTTCCAGTGTAAGCTTATCGTAATCGGTCTGCTGCCCGACTCTTGTCGTCTCCACGAGGTAGCGGACATTCCTGACCGGAGTGTAGATCGAGTCGATGGTGATCACGTCGGTCGTGTGCTCGGGCGATTTGTTTTCATCGGACGGCACATAGCCGATTCCCTTGCCGATCCGCAGATCGAGCTCGAAGTTGGCTTCAGAGTTCAGCGTTGCAATGTGCAGCGATGGATTGAGCACTTCGACGTCCGTCGATGCTCTCTGGATCTCACCCGCAGTAAACTCCATTGGCCCCTTCAGGGGAACAACAGCCCTGCCCGATTTCTTGTCACGCAACCGCAGGCGTACCTGCTTGAGGTTCAGAACGAATTCAGGGACATCTTCCACAACACCCTGAATAGTTGTGAATTCATGAAGAACGTTTGGTGCAGTGAAACCGGTGATGGCATATCCGGGAAGAGATGAGAGAAGAACCCTTCTCAGTGCGTTGCCAATGGTAACGCCATATCCCTTCTCAAGCGGTTGGACAACAAACCGTCCGAAATTGGTTGTGGCAGTGGTTTCATCGACCTGAACTTTTTCAGGCATTTGAATAAGTGTGTTTGTCATTGTGCTCATACCCTTAATCGACTGGGGAACTTGCCGGATTGAAGCCGGTTACTTCGAATAGAGTTCAACGATCAGCTGTTCGTCTGCATTCAGAGGAATATCCGCGCGCTCGGGAACGTTCAGGAATGTACCGGACATGCTTGCCTTGTCCAGACTGAGCCAGGGAAGCATGGCATTGTCCTTCATCCGCTTCATCGAGGAATGGATCACCTCAAGCTTCTTGCTCTTGTCTCTGACCTGAATAACGTCACCCGGACGGAGCAAATACGAAGGAATGTCGACCCCTTTGCTGTTGACAAGAAAATGACCGTGCGTCACCATCTGACGTGCTGCCTTGCGGGACGGTGCAAGTCCCAAACGGTAGATCGTGTTGTCGAGTCTTCTCTCGAGCATCTTCACAAGAATCTCGCCGGTTCGACCGGTCTGCTTCAACGCCCGGGCGAAATAGTTTCTGAACTGTCGCTCCATCAGTCCATATGTGCGCCGGATCTTCTGCTTCTCCCTCAACTGCACCCCGTACTCCGAAATCTTGGTACGGCGGGATTGACCGTGCTGGCCGGGCGGAAAGCCCCGGCGTTCAACCGGACATTTCTCCGTGAAGCATTTCGTCCCCTTGAGGAACAGCTTTTGCCGTTCTCTTCTGCACAATCTGCAGCTTGCGTCGGTATAACGTGCCATGAATCTGAATTCCCTTTAGAATGCTCTGTGAGTTCTGATCAAACCCGTCGTTTTTTTGGTGGGCGGCATCCGTTGTGTGGAATCGGTGTAACGTCACGGATGCTGGAGATTTCGAGTCCAACCACTTGAAGCGAGCGGATCGCAGCTTCACGGCCTGAACCCGGGCCCTTGACAAATACCTCAACTTTGCGGAGGCCAAGGTCAAATGCAGTCTTGGCTGCCGCCTCTGCGGACACCTGTGCGGCGAACGGCGTGTTTTTCCTGGAGCCCTTAAACCCGTTCTTCCCGGCTGAAGACCAGCTGATCGTGTTTCCGTAGATGTCCGTAATGGTGACAATGACATTGTTGAAGGTCGCCTTGATGAAGACCTTCCCGCTGATGTCCACCTGGATCCGTTTCTTCTTTCGTACCTGTTCTGCAGGTGCCGGCTGTGCTTTTGCCACTCTACTCTCCTTGGTTGTTGACCAGCTTACGTTTTGGCTGCCGCCTTCTTCTTCCCTGCCACAGTCTTACGCTTGCCCTTACGGGTTCTCGCGTTTGTCCGTGTCCGCTGTCCGTTCACCGGAAGGCCTCTTCTGTGCCGGAGCCCTCTGTAGCAGCCGATATCCATGAGCCGCTTGATGTTCATCTGCGTCTCAGTCCGTGCAGCCCCTTCCACCTTGTAGTCGGAGGTAATGATGCTCCTGATCCTGGCAACTTCATCATCGGTGAGGTCCGAGACCTTCTTGTCGAACCCGATTCCGGCCTTTGTCAGAATCGACCGGGACGTTGTCCTTCCGATTCCGAAAATGTACGTCAGGCCAACCTCAGACCGCTTCTTTTTTGGCAAATCAATGCCGGCAATACGAGCCAACGTAAACCTCCTTTTATCTCAACCCTGGCGCTGTTTGTGTTTCGGGTTCTTACAAATCACCCTGACAACCCCTTTTCTCCTGATGATCTTGCAGGAGTTGCACAATTTCTTGACTGATGAACGAACCTTCATATTCCAATCCTGTTTTACAACGTCGCTTATTTGTACCGGTATGTGATCCGGCCTTTGGTCAGGTCGTACGGGGACATCTCTACAGTCACCTTGTCACCAACGAGAATCTTGATGAAATGCATGCGCATCTTCCCGGAGACGTGCGCGAGGATGTTATGACCGTTTTCCAAAGAAACTTTGAACATCGCATTTGGCAATGTTTCGGTAATTACCCCGTCGACTTTTATTGGTCCTTGTTTGGCCACTCGTCCTTACTTTCTTGTGCATTGTGTCAGGATCTCGGCGCCCCCTTTCCGAACCACGACGGTGTGCTCGAAATGAGCCGATGCTTTACCATCAACCGTCCTGATTGTCCACCCATCTCCGCCCTCAGCCACTTTGTATGTCCCGGCATTCACCATCGGTTCGATGGCAAACACCATTCCTTCTTTCAGGATCAGTCCCGTACCCTTTGTGCCATAATTTGGTACCGGAGGTTCCTCATGCAGATCCCGCCCGATGCCGTGTCCGACAAGATCCCGAACAACGCTGAACCCTGATGCCTCTACATACTCCTGAACAGCCGCTGACACATCGTGAAGATGATTTCCTGCGGCGGCCTGCTCGATTCCTTTGAACAGCGATTCTTCTGTTACCGTCAGGAGCCGGAGCTTCATCTCGGAAACCTTTCCAACCGGAAACGTTCTCGCCCCGTCCCCAAAGAATCCGTTCTTTTTCACACCGACATCGATGGAGACAATCTGACCTTCTTTCAGCGTCCGGCCATCCGGGATTCCGTGAACCACCTCGTCATCCACCGAAACACAGAGAGACGCGGGGAATGGGTTGGTTTTATCGCTCCCGTACCCTTTGAAAGCGGGCTCCCCACCACGTGACCTGATCCAATCCTCCGCAAGTTCGTCCAGCTCTTTCACGGGAATTCCGGGAGCTATGCGCGAGCCTACCACGGCGAGTACCTCCGCCACAATCCTGCAACTCTCCCGCATCAACTCGATATCCTGCGGCGACTTTATCGGAACTTTGCCCATCGGTTCCTGTCCAGAGGAGGACAATCAGCGACTTCTCCCCTTCAGCTTCCCCGACTTCATGAAGCCATCGTAGTGCCGCATCAACAGGTGTGACTCAACCTGCTGGAGAGTGTCCAATGCAACGCCGACCATGATGAGAAGGCTCGTACCTCCAAAAAACTGGGCAAAGCTTCCTGTCACACCAAAGCGTACCATCACTGCCGGCAAGATCGCGATAATGGCCAGGGAAATGGAGCCTGGAAGAGTAATCTTCGTCAGAATGTTGTCGATGAAATCAGCTGTGTGCTTGCCCGGCCGAATTCCGGGAATAAAACCGCCCTGCTTCTGCATGTTCTCGGAGACATCCTTCGGATTGAAAGCGATCGCCGTATAGAAGTATGTGAAGAAGACGATCATCAGTCCGTATAGAACCGAGTACGTCACTGATGTATAATTGAAGTATCCGGAAATTTCCTGAACGAACTCGCTGTCCGGAAAAAATGTCAGAATCGTTCCGGGAATGAACATGATTGACTGAGCAAAAATGATCGGCATTACTCCAGCCGTATTTACACGCATCGGAATATACTGAGTAACGCCGCCATAGACCTTCCGGCCAACGACCCGCTTCGCATATTGAACCGGAATCCGTCGTGTCCCCTGGGTAAGCAGAACCACAGCTGCAATGATTGCCACCATCACCGCGAGAATGATCAGAGAGACAATCAGATTCTGTGATACCTTGAACTGGTCAAGAATCGACTGGGGAAACCTCGCCACGATGCCGATGAAGATGATCAATGAAATGCCATTGCCGATCCCGCGCTCAGTGATCTGTTCGCCGAGCCACATCATGAAAATCGTTCCGGCTGTCAGAAAAATGACTGTACTGATGGTGAATCCTATTCCCTGAACCTCCAGCGGAACGATGGGAAGTCCCTGTGCAGTTAGGCTCGTCAGACGGACGCTCACACCCCAGGCCTGCAGGGCGGAAATCACGACCGTTCCATAACGCGTCAACTGTGTAAGCTTCCTCCGTCCCTCCTCACCTTCCTTGGAGAGTTTCTGAAAATACGGTACCACCGCTCCAAGCAACTGGAGGATAATGGAGGCGCTGATGTACGGCATGATCCCGAGGGCAAAAATCGCCGCGTTGCTGAATGCACCGCCGACAAACAGATCGAAGAGGCCGAACAGTGTATCCGAGGCCTGATTCTTGGTGACCTCAGCAATCAGCACAGCATCGACGCCCGGGAGCGTGACGTGTGACCCGAGCCTCACCACAATCAGCAGTGCCGCGGTAAACAAAAGCCTGGTTCGGAGTTCCTGGATCTTAAAGATATTCCGGAAACTGTCGCTGAGTTTTGCCATTAGTCCTTTGCCGTCACAGTAATAATCCTTGTAACCCCGCCCGCCTGAGTGATCTTCCCGGCCGCCGACTCGCTGAACGCGTGGGCTGCCACATCAAGTTTCACCGAAAGCTCTCCACCACCAAGAATCTTCACAGGCACTTTGGGTTTCCGGATCAAGCCGAGCTTCACCAGGACTTCCGGAGTGACCACTCCGCTCTGCATCTTTCCTTCGGATGAGAGCTTCTGAAGTGACTCCACATTCACGAGCTGGAAGACTTTCTTGAAAGGACTGTGGAAGCCCCTCTTTGGGATCCTTCTGCTCAGCGGCATTTGACCGCCTTCGAACCAGGGCTTGTAACTTGCTCCGGCCCGGGCACCCTGTCCTTTATGTCCGCGCGTGGAGGTTTTTCCGTGTCCGGAACCCTGTCCACGACCGATCCGCTTCGGCTTCTTTTTCGATCCGTCCGCGGGTTTTAGACTGCTGAGTACGTCTCTTGTCATTTCTTGATTTCCTGCCGGATTACTATTCGTTTTCAACCTTAACCAGGTGAACCACCTTCCGGATCATTCCCCGTATCTGGGGAGTGTCCTCATGGACGACGACGTAATTGGGCCGACCGAGGCCGAGCGCCTTGATTGTCCGCTTCTGGTTTTCGAGGCGGTCGATCACGCTTCGTAGCTGTGTAATTTTCAGTTTTGATGCCATGGTATTCTCCTACGTCGTTACTTCCTGCCGGGCGCGAACGGTGCCGAAGACTTCGGCGATGGTGATCCCCCGGCGCGATGCGACGGTGGCAACATCGACCAGACTCTTCAATCCCGCCATTGTCGCCTTGACAGAATTGTGTGGGTTGGATGACCCCATCGATTTTGTCAACACATCGCGGACTCCGGCTGATTCAAGCACAGCGCGTACTCCGCCTCCGGCGATCAGGCCTGTCCCGGGCGATGCCGGTTTGAGCAGAACTTTTCCTGCACCAAACTTTCCGATCACTGCATGCGGGAGTGTTCCTTTGACCAGCGGAATCTTCACCACATTCTTCCGCGCATCATCCACACCCTTGGAGATCGCATCGGCGACCTCGTTTGCCTTGCCCATGCCAACGCCGACGTGACCGTTGCCGTCACCAACCACAACGATCGCGTTGAAGCTGAACCGACGGCCTCCTTTGACAACCTTGGCCACCCGGTTGATATGGACCAGCTTGTCCTTAAGCTCGAGCTCATTCGCTTTGATTCTTGCCAAACCTACCTCGCAGAAAACATGTTGTGTGAGTTGCTGTTTTTCATCAGGACGCTGTCGGGAGAGGATTCGAACCTCTACTCACGGCTCCAAAGGCCGCTGTCCTGCCATTAGACGACCCGACAAATCAATCGGGCGTATTTCCTTCTCACGACTTCTCAACCGGACAGAAACATCCGGTGGTTCAGAATTTCAGGCCGCCCTCGCGCGCTCCATCAGCGATTGCCTTGACGGCGCCATGATACAAATATCCACCTCTGTCGAAGACAACCTTCTTCACATTCTTCTCGAGCGCTTTCCGTGCGGCCATCATTCCAACCCGCTTCCCCTTCTCGATCTGTCCCTTCGCCTCTCCGAATTCACCCTTGAGTTCCTTCGAAATGTCAGAAACTGAGAGAAGTGTGCGGCCGGTTGAATCGTCGATCAACTGGACATAGACATGCTTCAAGCTCCGGTAGACTGCCAGGCGGGGCTTGTCTGTTGTCCCTGTAATGGTCAGCCGGATATGCTGCTTCAGCCGGGCTCTCTTTTCTTTTCTTCTGTTCGTGATCATCTCAAACTCCGATTCAGATGGATTACTTTGATCCGGCCGCTGCAGCTGCCTTGCCGGCCTTTCTCCTCACGTATTCACCCTCATACCGGATCCCCTTCCCCTTGTAAGGTTCCGGCGGACGGAATGAGCGAATCTTGGCGGCGACCTGACCAACAAGCTGCTTGTCGATTCCCGTCACCACGATGCTCGTCTGGGTTGGGGTCTGAATTGTCACTCCTTCAGGAGGTGAAAACAGGATTGGATGTGAGTAGCCGATGGTGAGCTGAAGCTTCTTCGCCTTCATCTCCGCACGGTAACCAACACCAATCAATTCAAGCTTGCGCGCGTAACCCTCGTTGACTCCGTGGACCATCCCGGCAAGAAGGGCACGCCATAACCCATGCAAAGCCCGTTGCTGCTTATTGTCGGAATGTCTGCTGAGGAGGATTTGATTGTCCTTCAGCTCCACCGTAATGTCATCGTGAACAGTTGCCTCAAGCTCACCCTTTGGGCCCTTGACGGTCACATGACGATCCGAGACGGCAACCTTGATGCCGCTGATCACTGGAATGGGTTTTCTGCCAACTCTTGACACCGAAGTTCCTCCGTCAGTTTACCAGATCTCACAAAGTAATTCACCACCGACACCCGCCTGTCGCGCATCCTTGTCGGTCATCAGACCGTGGGATGTTGAAACCACACCGAGGCC
>DAIPLH010000363.1:3059-3529 GCA_036769325.1 Bacteroidota bacterium | reverse complement strand
AAGATGCCGCCACCGCAGCGATGGTGAGAACGAACAGGAACAGCCGGCGATTAGGCATCATCGATGAGACGGATCAACCAGTATCGTGATGTCTGGCTCAGCGAGAATCATTGAGGAAGTCAACGATAGCGGGTGTAACGCATGAGAGGTCCATCCCACCATGTCGTCTGACCGATTGCTCCATGCTGGTGTGTCCCGTTCCGTGGAGGATAAGCGGAACATCATTCAGCGTATGTGCCTTTCTGGAGAGGTCTTCAATGTTTCCATGATCACTCGTAATGAGGACTGTCGTCTGTTCATCCAGATTTTCCAGGAGTCCGTGGAGCATCCCGTCAAATGCTGAGAGAACCGATTGGGCTTCCGCCGCATCCATTGCATGGCCGGCATAATCGGTTTTCCAATATTCAAATAGCACAAAATGATATCGTTTTGCCAACAGGGAAAGGCGCTTTCCGGCTTCTTCGGGAGGA
>DAIPLH010000363.1:0-3049 GCA_036769325.1 Bacteroidota bacterium | reverse complement strand
GGCCGAGGTCGTTCCACCCGGCCCCTGTGATGTCTGCAGAAACGGCCTCACCGGTCCGGAGCGCGTCGACCCCGAGCAGCGGGATTCCACTCATACTGCATGCAAGCGTTGTAACGGAAAGCCGCGTTGGGTGGGCCTTCATGTGGTCGAAGAAGAGTTCCGGGAAAGCATTCGCAAAGCTGGCGGTCAGGCCTGCTTCCCCGAGTTGGCGAAAGATGTTCCGTTTGTTGAGGATGGGATGAAGTGTCGTGTGCGGGTAGGGCCCGAAGTGCTTTCCAAGCAGCTTCGACGCGTTGACGCCCGTAAAGAGAGTTACCTGACCTGTCCCGCTTTGCGGCAATCCCGGGATGCCAAGCGTCGCATCCAGCTTCAGGGAGGTTGTGAGTGACCCGGGCCGGGTCGGTGGAAATTGTGGGGGTCTGTCATCAAGGAGGGATGAGAAAACGGGGGCATACCCGGCGGCGATCGGATTCTCCAACGGATCCTTCCCTCCGATCCCGACGCCGTCGAGAAAAAGCATGAGCACGCTCTTCACGCGGAGTTACCCCTCACGCTCGCCTGAAACCGGAATTCCCGGGTCTCTTCGAACACCGGTTCCGCGCAATCTACTTGTCCTTCTTGCCGTCCGCCGGAAATTCTCCGACCTCACGAACAATGAATGAGGACCACTCCTTTTCGATTGAAGCATACTCCTGACCGGACAGCGAACTGAAAACCTCTTCCACGGTTGCCGTGCCATCAAACTTCATGAAGATGCTGAATGCCTTTTCCTCGCCAAGTTTCTCGACGAGGAACTTCATTGTCGTCCCGAGGAGGTATTCAACTTCCTGTCTTCGTGGAGGATCCGGGTATTCCTGGATATCCTGATCGAGATCGGAGAAGTAACGGACAGTGCGTCCTGTGGGCGGGGTCAGATCCACCATTTTCCCGCTGTGGTACACTCCAAACGATTGCACCAGCCATTGCGGGCAGCCTCGTTGAACCGCATGATCCAGAACAAGGACTGCCAATTCATACGAGAGCACCTGCGCAAACCGGTTCTCCGACTCAAGCTTTGCGACGGGTTTTACATGCATGATCCCGCGTTTGGACAATGCACCGCGGGAAGAATTCCGTTCTCCCGTTGCCTTTGCGAACTTCTGGTCAGACTCGTAGATCCTCACCTCCGGTCTCGCTTCAAGATCGATCCCGACAGTTTTTCGAATGTAGCTGTAGTCCTGCTCCAGGTAATCCGAGGTCTTGCGCGCATCTGTTTCGGAGATTCCCGGTTGATGCTTGACCTCAAAGTTCGTTGTCCGGAATGAGTGAGAAAATTCCTGGGCGGATGCCGATGAGATCACCCCTATGGTAAGGGTCATCACAACGAGAGAAGCGATAGGCGCGACGTTTTTATTCATTTCCTGTCCTGTCTCCATGTGCTTGTGAAGAAGATGGGGCTCTATCCTCGAGGAGGATTGTTACGGGTCCGTTGTTGACAATCACTACATCCATCATTGCTCTGAACACACCGGTTACGACTTTGCCGGGCCCAACCAGCGAATCAAGATGGCGCACAAAGAGCTCGTACAACGGTTGCGCAACCTCGGGCGGCGCGGCATCACTGAATCCCGGGCGGTTTCCCCGCCGCGTGTCGGCATACAGGGTAAACTGTGAGACCACGAGCGCGCTGCCTCCCGTATCGCGCAGCGACCGGTTCATCTTTCCTTCATCGTCCTGAAAGAGTCGGATGTTCGAACATCGTTCCGCGAGTTCTCGTGCGCTCTCTTCCGAATCTCCGTTTCTTACCCCCACGAGAATCACATACCCGTGACCGATTTCGGCCACGATTTCTCCATCGACCCGAACCTGTCCCTCCAGGACCCGCTGAAGGAGGGCACGCATTATGCAGCCCCTCCTTTTCCCGGAAATGTTGCAGCAAGGACGCGTGGTACCCCTGAAAGATCTTCATAAACCCTGATCCGGGTCAAGCCGTAGTGCTTCGCATAGTCTGCCGCCCCGGCAGCCTGGCCATAGCCGATCTCAACCAGAATCGAGCCACCCGGCAGTAAGTGCCCGGGCACTGTTTCCAGCAACCTTCTGAGAAAGCGAAATCCATCACTTCCATCTGTGGTCGCGATCCTCGGCTCATACGTCCGAATCTCAGGATCGAGGGAACCAAATTCATCCCTGGAGACATATGGTGGATTCGAGAGAATCATGTCAAACTTTTTACCAGGAAGAAAGTCCCCGAACACATCCGCCTTAAGGAATGTAACACCTTCAATGGTATTGGTCCGGCTGTTCCCGATCGCGATCCTGAGGGCCCGCTTGCTGATGTCCATTGCCGTCACCTGAGCAGAGTGAAAATGGTGTTTGATGGAGAGGGCGATGTTACCGGAACCGGTTCCTATGTCCAACACCTCGGGAGCTGCCACAGTAGAAGTCCGGAGCAACTCCAGTGCTTTTTCGACAAGGACCTCAGTTTCCGGACGCGGGATGAGAACATCAGGGTTGACGCCGAACCGCAGTCCCATAAAATCTGCTGTTCCGACGATATACTGCAGAGGTTCACGGCGCATCCGCCGATCAATGAGTGATGAAAAGAGGAGAAACTCATCCGGGTTCAGTTCCCGCTGGCCGTCCAGTTTCAACCGAAGCCTTTCAAGTCCGAGCGTATGTGCAAGCAGAAGCTCGGTGTTCAGTGACGCCTCGTGAACGCCTGATTGCGCAAGGAGCTCACTCGCCCATGTCAGCAGAGCGTTGACTGTCCTTTGCAATGGTCCGCTCTTTTCTCCGTCGGTCAATATACGCTCGTCCATCCGCGAACGCAACCCGGGTTCGTGTCAAACAACATGAATCCGCGGCTCCTTCACTGCAATCATCATCATCACGATACCGATACAGGAACAGAGAGGACCGGCCACAAAGACGGCTTCATAACTAACCCGGTCGCTCAGCCAACCTCCGAAGAGGCCGATTCCGTAGAAGGGTGCAAGCAGTGCGTTCATCAGGCCGAGGTGAATCGCACGTCGCTGGTCAAGTGAAAACTCCACTGCAATATTGTAGCGCG
>DAIPLH010000362.1:0-3533 GCA_036769325.1 Bacteroidota bacterium | reverse complement strand
GGAGGTTGGTGAAGGTTGCAGGTTCAATCCGCCGCAGGCGGACTGTCCCCGCTACGGAAGCTCGTCATGCTTAGCATGGCGGGCTTTTTCTTTTTTGAGGGTTTGAGAATGAGCTTCAAAGTCTATGTTTTGGAGAGCAAAGAAGGATATCGGTACACAGGTATGACAGATTCCTTGGAGAGAAGGCTGAGGGAACACAATGAACACTCACTCTCGTTCTGGACGAAACGAGGGACCGGTTGGAAGCTTGTGTATTCTGAAGAATTTGCCAGCAAGTCAGAGGCTCTTCGCCATGAGAAGTGGTTGAAAAGTGGCGCGGGAAGGGATTACCTAAAGGAAATTCCGTGAAGGTTGCAGGTTCAATCCGCCGGAGGCGGACTGTCCCCGCTACACACTTCTACTGTAGAAACCCTCACCGGAGACGGTGGGGGTTTTTCAGTTTAAACCGTTCGAGAACATATGGATAACCCTTGTTATCCTGGGTCTCCCAGCGGACCCCCATCTCAATTCTAAGTTTGACTCAGCAATCTCATCGTCCGAACTCATTCCCTGCCAACAGGGACCAGTGACTCCGGAAACTTTGCGGAGGAATTAGAGACCCGCACTCTCAAAGTTAGGATGACAATCGCAGATATGGCAATGGTGGCTGACATAACGGCTAAACACATCAGCGAGGCAACACAATATAGGAGTCTACATAAATTTTCTTTACTATGGCCAGTTGCAATTCTCGCAATTGTGGGAAATGCTAATCCGTTGGATCTCTGATTTCCTACCGTTTCTATAGAATTTCACGTGGCACAAGATTTGTACTTTCGATCAGCTCCAGTCTTGTAGTGGAAGGATGATGTGATGTCCGGGATTCATAAGCCTTGGCCTCTGTCTTTGAGGGATAGTCTCCGCAGAAACTGGATCGCCCTATTTTTCATTAGTCTTGTTCTGCCTTCGTGCGATACGACAGAGCTACCCCCACCTCCGCCTGAAAACGAACCAACAATAGCACTAGACTCCGGACCTGTAGGGGTTACGGAGGCTTGGTTGCACGTTGCTTTTCTCGACTCTATCCAACAAAGAGGTTTCAAACTGTCTCGTGATGGGGAGGAAGTGTTCAACGGATACCTGGCTGCGTCAGATACATTCTTGCTCGATTCCGGACTCGAGCCCAACAATTCCTATCTCTATACCGCGAGCAGAATTGGAGGCAATGAATTCACAGATTCGTCAGACCTGTTCATTACGACCTTAGACACCACCTCCCATGATTTCATTTGGCAAATTGACACCCTAGGCGAAGGAGGGTCAAATCTCTTGCGTGACGTGTATGTCGCGGGAGAGAACGATGTTTGGGTCGTGGGGACCCTGTTCCAGGTGGATTCAACAACGGGACAAATTGATCCCGATGCCTACAACGCGGCTCACTGGGATGGCTCATCTTGGGAGATCATGAGGATCATCTTCCCCGTATTCTGCGGTCAGCCATCTGTCTTCTCTCCCGAGATTCGAGGTGTATATGGCTTTGGCTCTGACAACATTTGGTTTACTGATGGAGGACATTTCGTCCATTGGGATGGGTCTCAATTCGAGATCGTCTGTGGTGACTGGAAGGATTTAGGGGGGGAAATCGTCGGCCTTAAGAGAATGTGGGGAAGTTCTCCAAATGATATCTACGCTGCGGGGGGAGGCGGGGCTCTCGGACAAGCCTCGCTTGCACATTATGATGGAATAGGTTGGAGCGCCATTGAGACCGGGAACACATCTACAATATCAGACATATGGGGAGGGGCTGATTTGAGGGGTGAGAGCGTGATCCTATGCGCCACATCTGACATTGGACAAGCAGGTAGGGCGGTTCTCAAGCTCAACGGAACGACGCTTATACCCCTGTCCGACAATGGGCTGGGACAGATTCTTGGTGGTCTCTGGTTCGTTTCCGATATGACCCATTATGTTGTCGGGGATGGGCTGTATGCAAAACACGATGTGGAAGATAGTTCTCCGTGGCAGAACTTCCAGCCCGGACTGACACAATATGGAATGAGTTGTGTCAGGGGTAGTGGAGTGAACGACGTTATGGTGTTTGGATCATTTGGGAATAACCTTCACTACAATGGCGTATCGTGGCGCAATTTGCACAACCAAACTTTCCTGGATGACGGGAGTTTTGTCAACGTTGATGTTCGAGGTGACTTCCTCGTTGCTGTAGGTCTCAATCGAGGAAAGGGGGTTGTCTTGTTCGGTTGGCACCAGTAGAGGGATAGCTCCAAAGAGGCAGAAACATCATCGCCGCTGTGCTCGCGGCACAACGGCGATGGAAAAGCGCAAACATGTTGGCCAGTGAATGCACTCCCCTTTCAGAGGAGGTGCCATCGCGTTTGCAGTAGATATGTACAAAAAACAATTCAGTCGGTCAAGCGAATCAGCTTCAACAGTTCAAGAACGGAGGACACGATGCTACGTCTTAATATTCTATTTCTCATAGTAGGTATTTCATTCATTGGTAACGCACAGGGGGCGGTCTACAGCGCGAAACTAGAGGTCATCCGACTTGACAGCGTTGGAGGTCCATTGGAGGTCAACGTCGATATGGAGGCAATGCTGGTCCGTGATGGCCAGCCGATTGATCCGCAGCCGGAATACTTTTACGAATGGTGGAGGGAAAAGCCCAACGTACCTGGGCAGCAATGGGAACTCCGAAACTCTGGTTATGGATATAACGGTTACAGGGCAGGAACACACTGTTATTTTGATAGCACGCTTACCGAGGGTCTCTTTGATTACTACTGCCGGATCACAATCCCGCCCGAGCAAGAGGCAATCACAGTCGTTTACTCGGACACAATAAGGATCCCGTGGTGGGGGGTGTACGCAAATCAAAAAAGGACGAGCAGTACTTCGTATGGGACAGTTAAGTTCTGGAAGGACGGTACCTTTGTCTCGAACCATGTGGTTCCTGACACATTTCTGATTCCCCGTTATGCTGCGAAGGTCGTTTTGGGGGACACCAATCTCACCACTGACAGGCTTGAGAAATATCAGAGTTGGTTTGATGTCCTACATGAGGAGGAGTCCTGGCTTAACCACAAGGAATTCATCCCCCAGGAAGTCTTTACTCATTTGACCTCTCAGTTTCGACCTACGCGTTCTGGCACGATACGAACGAATCTGATCGACGGAGGTGTTGGGGGGAGCATTGGATTCGCCGATCCCTGGCTCAGGGATAGCTCTGACCTGTTTGGGGAACTCAATCGCGGATTCGACGCGCGCTTCTTCACAGAACAATCACCGTTCAATCCGAATACGAATGTCAGTGGCGCAGGATCTGAGTACAAGGGTGTTTTGCTTGAGCAGTTGCCGGCCGCAGGAGGACCTTATTACCAATTGAAGGCCCCAACGACTCCATTGCCTGGTTTCACGTGGTACTTCCTTGGGTGGGAGGCTGATCCTGATTCGGCGGCCCTAGAGTCTCCTTCCAATAACATGACTTCAGTTGTCTTTTTGGAGGACGGAGCCGTCATATCCGCCAAATACAAAGG
>DAIPLH010000361.1:0-3534 GCA_036769325.1 Bacteroidota bacterium | reverse complement strand
GTAGATATAGAGACCAGAGGCAACCGACTGACCGAAGTTGTTTGTGCCATTCCATGTTACTGACTGTTCGCCGGCCTTCTGGAAGCCGTTGACCAGAGTAGCAACTTCCTGTCCGAGCATATTATAGACACGCACGGAAACCGGACTGTCGACACCGAGTGCATAGCGGATGGTGGTCGACGGATTGAACGGGTTCGGATAGTTCCCGATGATTCTGGTTTCGGTCGGAACCGTTTCTCTCACAGCAACCTGTGCTTCGAGAGCTTCGTACTCGGCCAGGAGAGCTTCCCATTCGGGATCAGGCGGAGCGTCGACATTGCAGGTGATCTCTACCGGACTGTAGCAACCAGCCGGATCTTCGAGCGTGACAGTATGCATACCCATACCGGCATGAGGCACAGTCAGCTTCGCAATGGAGTTTGTTCCATTGCTCATGACATTGATGATATGGTCATCGCCATCGAGATCGAATGTCACGGTCTCTCCGGTCCAGTCGCCGGTCATCTTGACCATGGCCTGGGCAGCGCCCTCAGGATTACACTTTGCATTGAAGAAGAAGATGTCGCCGCATGCGAGACCACCGCCGCCGCCCTCAAAATCGTAGGGCGACACGTAGGTCAGAACACGACCAACACGCTCGTCTGCCCATGCCGGGTAGACTCGTCCGTTGTAGGCAGAGATTCCGATATAGTCACCGTGGTACCCACCGGCGAGACCGGGAATTGGTGCTGGTGTGAAGGACACATCGCTGACACGGAACTCATCAGTCCATGTCAAACCGCCGTCTGTTGAATTGTTGACCCAAACCTCGACCGTGTTTCCGGCTGTGTTTCGATTGTCATGATAGACAACACTGAGGTTTCCTGTGACCGGATCGCATGTAAGCCAGGGGTAATAATTCTTTCGATTGGCGTTTACGTTGCCGTTGACCTTCAGGGCAGTTGACCACGTTGTGCCGCCGTCGGTGGAGCGCCAGAAATAGACATCCCAATTGGTTCCCGTATTCACGCCGGGGACGCCAATGTTCGTATTCACCATATACATCCATCCGTTTCGTGATCCACCGCTGATGTCGACCGCTGCTGATGGGAATGAAGCCAGTCTGATCGGGAATGGTCCGCCAAGGTTACTTCCTTCGCCACGGACTCCTTTCAGGTTCGGTACGATCTCTGTTCCTGCAAGGAATGAAACTCCACCGTTCGTGGATTTTGCAAAACCAATTCCATCCTCGGCATACTGTCCACCCGCCCACTGCTCATAGATCGCCCAGAATGCATAGACCTCACCGTTGGGTCCGGTCTGAACATTGACTCCCTGGTGATGGCTTCCTGCCGGCACTGCTGTGCTGATGGTCTGACGATTTACCCAGGTCACGCCGTCATCAGTTGAGCGGATGATTTCGATTTCTCCATACGGTGTTCCGAAGGTGGTCCATGTGCTGTACAGGTTTCCTTCGTACGGACTCACGGCCGAATTGTC
Organism: Bacteroidota bacterium; assembly: GCA_036769325.1. GTDB lineage: Bacteria > Bacteroidota > Ignavibacteria > UBA10030 > UBA6906 > DAIPLH01. The sequence goes on along the minus strand of DAIPLH010000361.1, from coordinate 2,055 downwards.
GACCCACAGATGATTCTTATCGAGAGTTCCGCCTCCCGCAATCGCGTTGTTACGGACCCATGTTGCGCCTTCATCAGTTGAACGCGCGACACCCTGACCAAAACTGGTATTGATATAGCCGACGTAGTATCGGTTGTTCAATCCGATTGCTGCAGCGGGGTCACCTGAATTGGTTCCACCCGGTGCGTTGAAACTTCCTCCCCAGGATGTGCCACTGTTTACTGTTTCAAAATGGCTTGTCCCATACAGAATTGAGAAGGGTGAGTTTGTGGAGTTGTTCGAATTCAAAGCTTTCGTGTTGTCATTCGGATTCACGAAGATTGAATTCTCACTTTGAGTGTAGTTCCCTGAGATGACGGCAACATCCGGGCCGTCAGTTGCTTCAACGCCAAGATACTGTGCAGGTTGAACCGGAACATCCTGAGCAACCGGGACCAGTCCCTGTTCGGCAAGTGTCTGCCAGTAGAGAATTGAATTGATTCGTGTGTCGACTTGTTGACCTTCGTTCTGAAGACCGGAGGAGAGGCTTGTTGCTGTGATGAGGGAAGTGACGGCGAGGCACAACATAGCGCGTCGCCAATAGAATAACTGGAGCATGGCATCTCCTTTTTTTATGAAGTGTTTGGTGCAGCGTTACCTGGAAGGTCTCCCAACTGAATCATCCGGGGAGGATGATATTGATCAGCAGTCAGGAAAATCATCCTTGGGATTCAGGTCGTATAATACATGATTCTCATTAACAGCGCAAGCTTTTCAACATGAACTTCATGTAAATTTTTTTCGGGGAAAATGCATTTGTGATTTCACGCAAACCCATCTGATTGACCTCTTGCCTCACAGCACACAGTTACAAAAATTTATCCTGTTTCCGGAACAGATCTCCGGTGTCAGTTGCAGGCGACCAGCATGCGTTCAGCTTGTGACGTACTTGAAAAGAGTGGGAGTGAAATCAAGGAGTGGTTCAATCTAATACCAAATACCTGCTTTTGACTGTGACACGGAGTACGAAATTGAAGAAAAGGAATGCCTATAGTAAAGGCTTTGTTGGGAGATGAGATCCCGGAAGCAATCGCCCTTTACACTCTCTATATAATATGAGATCCCAGGAACAAGACACTGAACCCGGGTGAAGGACGATAGCGATGGGCAATCCGTCCCTTCGTAGGGGTAAATTGTTCTGTTTTCTGACTACTGACGGGCTGCCGAGAATGTGGCATACCATCCCATAAGGTACGGCCTGGCTTGGCACGCCCCTTGTACATTCATCGCACTTAAAGAGAAATAACCCTTTTTCGAGATCTTCCAGGCTCCCGTTATCGTCTCTGAACAGGGAGTTGATTCTGGATTGTCCTCACAGCGCGCTTGTTCAGGAATGGCGCATCAGATCATATAAAAGTCAACAGACTCGATGGAGAAATCGTTGCGGTAGTTTTTGGAATCCTTTGTTACCACTTTGATGGCGAACCAATTCAGCGCTTCTGTCAACTTGATCGGATCAAAGAAATTGCGGACATTAAGGCCTTATCTGCATATGTGACAAGGACATATGGCCTTGAACACCGGAATTTGACGTTACTTACACTATAGTAAAGAGGAAGAGTGAAACGAGAACAATTCATGGATGTGGTTGACCTGGCCGTTGGAGCTGGAAAGGTCATCCAGGAGATTTACGACAAAGCCGAGGGGGTTGTCGTTGAGAAGAAAGCCGACAATTCTCCACTTACCATTGCCGACCGGGCTTCCCATGACTTCATTTCGGATGGACTGACAAAACTCCACCCATCTATCCCAATTCTTTCGGAAGAAGGAAGGGCTATTCCTTTCGCGAGCAGAAGGCAATGGAATGAATACTGGTTAGTGGATCCACTTGACGGAACGAAGGAGTTCATCAGTCGAAACGGCGAGTTTACAGTCAATATTGCTCTCATGAAAGACTCAGAGCCTGTCGGCGGTGTGGTCTATGCTCCTGCCCTTGGCCTCCTCTATTATGCTTTGCGCGGTGAAGGGGCTTTCAAAAAGAACGGCAGCGGGAAGACCATCCCGATCCATGTTGAG
>DAIPLH010000043.1:8616-12710 GCA_036769325.1 Bacteroidota bacterium | reverse complement strand
TCCGCTTGCTATTCTGATTGTCTCTTTCATGAAGTCTTCAGTCGGAGATCCTGATGTGCAGTTCGCGCAATTGCTTTTCGTCAACCACACTCGGAGCTTCATCCATCAATGAGACAGCGCTGGCAGTTTTTGGAAATGCGATAACATCCCGGATCGATTTCATGGAAGTCAGCAACATTGCGATTCTGTCGAACCCAAACGCGATACCGCCGTGCGGAGGAGCTCCATATCTGAACGCGGTGAGGAGAAACCCGAATTTCTGATTTGCCTCGTCATCGCTGAGTCCAAGCAGTTGGAACACCCGCGCCTGCAGCTTCGAGTCATGAATGCGGATACTCCCTCCTGCGATTTCGTTCCCGTTGAGCACAAGGTCATATGCCCTCGCCCGCGCATACTGCTGATCCGACTCAAGCTTATCAAGATCATCCTCGTGCGGCGAGGTAAACGGATGATGGACCGAAACGAAACGCTTCTCCTCTTCGCTGTACTCGAAGAGCGGAAACTCTGTTACCCAGAGCATGTCAAACCGGGATTCGTCAATCAGGTTCAGCTTCCGTCCGAGGTGAAGCCGGAGAGAGCCGAGAACCGGATAGGCCTTGCCTGCCTTGTCGGAGACAAACAACATCAGGTCTCCCTCGCGGGCCTGCATGAAATCCGCTATTCTTTCGGCAAGGTCCTTACCGAGGAACTTTTCAACAGGACTCTCTACTCCGTTCCCTGTGACTTTGAAGTATGCCAACCCACCGGCGCCAAGGTCCTTGCTCATGCTGACAAGTGCATCGATCTGGCTTCGTGTGAATGACGCCCCGCCGGGAACCACGAATCCGGCAACTACACCTCCCTGGCCGACTACTTCTGAAAAGACTTTGAACCCGCATCCTCTTACAAGGTCATTGATGCACCTGAAGCGGAGACCGAACCGGGTATCAGGCTTATCGCTTCCGTAGGTTTCCATCGCTTCCTTGTACGTGAGGCGCGGAAGCGGAAGCTGTATCTCAATCCCTTTCAATTCCTGAAAAATCTTGTGCATGAGCCCTTCAGTCACGTTCCAGACATCGGTCTCGTCCACGAAGGACATCTCCACGTCAATCTGTGTGAACTCCGGCTGGCGGTCTGCCCGAAGGTCTTCATCCCTGAAACACTTGACGATCTGAACATACCGGTCGAACCCGGACACCATCAGCAACTGCTTATAGGTTTGGGGTGATTGGGGCAGCGCGTAGAATTTCCCCCGGTGAACACGGCTGGGAACAAGGTAATCTCGTGCACCTTCCGGCGTGCTCTTCATTAGTGTCGGTGTTTCGATCTCCACAAATCCGTGCACGTCGAAATACCGGTGTACAACCTGGTAGAGGGAATGCCGGAACAGGAGCGACTGTTGCAGTGAAGGTCTTCTGAGATCGAGGTATCGGTATTTCAATCGGAGATCTTCACTGACATCGGCCTTGTCATCGATGGGAAACGGTGGCGTCTCAGCTGATGAAAGGATTACGAGCTCGTCTGCCTGCATATCGATGGATCCCGTGGCAAGCTCCTGGTTCTCTGAACCGGCCGGGCGAGCGTGTACCGTTCCGGACACGCTCACAACAAACTCGCTGCGCAGGTCCCGCGCAATGGTATGGGCGGCTTTGTTCTTTTCCGGGTTGAACACGACCTGCGTTTTTCCATACCGGTCCCTGAGGTCAATAAAAATGACCCCGCCGAGGTCGCGTCGTGTGTCAACCCAGCCGTTCAGGGTTACCCGGGTGCCGGCGTGCGAAGCCCGCAGCTCCCCGCATGTATGGGTTCTTTTCTGGAATTTCAAGGAAATCCGTAGGCAGGACTTTGATTTGTGATATCGGGAAAATATAGAGAAAAATGGAGTCGAGAACAAACGGCAGGATCGACTTTTCGATCAGGTACTTACTTCTCGATCACTAACGTCCCGGCAACGATGTCGTGCAGTGTCTGTTTCTGCTGGGTAAACGCGGCCATGAGATAACCGATGCCAAGAAACATCCCCGAGAGAATTCTTCCGCAGTAGCGGCCCGATGCCCGGGCGAATGTGATGCGCTCACCACGAAGGTCGGTCACCTTGAGCCGGAGGACAATCTTTCCCACTGTCGCTTGTTGTGAAGAGGATTCCATGATGGCGTAGTAAAGCCACCTTGTGAAGAATCCAAACACCATCCCGGCAATGCATCCAAGTACGATGAGGAGGATCCCCGCGGGTGAGTCCTGGAAGTCGAAACCAATGAATCCCACTCCGATCACCCCCCACAACGGCAAAAGGAGTATGAACAAGAGGGTTCCGGTCAAGAGGGAGTCAATCAGGTGTGCGACGACCCGTTGCCAGAACCCTGCATAACGAAGTGTGTTGTTCATTTGCTGAGCGTCCGGTTGGTGTTTGGTTCACTGTGTGACCCGGGCAAGGTAAGGAATTCCAGATTTGGCTGCCGCTGGTTTCTTAGATTATTCAAACGCAAAGACGCTAAGTCGTTCGCAAAGAACGCAAAGAAAGAGTTGATCTTTTAACCACGGAGTACACAGAGTGGCTCACAAAGGACACTGAGAAGATTGGCAATTGAATCTTTCTCCGTGTCCTCTGTGTTATCGAACAACCACAGTCTTTGTGCCCTCTGCGGTTAATCAACCTAGTACAACCAAACTCTACACCTGCCCTCCATTTTGAATCATTTGGATTTTGGTGATTCGATTTTCCTTCGGATTTCGTGCTTCGAGCTTCGTGCTTTCATCTTGCGTTCTCTTGTTCCTACTGTTGGGTGTGTAAAAGTCCGTCCGGCTATGTATATTCCGAGCCATGGATTCCGAGGACATACCAGGTTCGATCCCGCTCCCCCTCGATTCGGGGCGGAAGGTGATCTTCCGGCAGACATTTCAACTTTCGGCATCCACTGTGGTCCTGCAGGTTTCGCGATTCGCCAAGAACCTTCTGCTTGCCGGGATTCTCGGGCCGGCGTACTTTGGACTCTGGAATGGACTGCAGGTCTTCATCACCTACGGGATGAACGCGCACCTCGGCGTGCTTCAGGCAATGGGGCGCGAGATTCCACTCAGCCGCGGAAGCGGCGCGGAACACCGGATTCCTGATCTTGCCAACGCGGCACTGACAGCCTCCCTCGTACTCTCCGCTCTCGGCGCAGTGCTCACGGCTGGCGCTGGTTTTGCAATGGCAGGGTTATCTGTCGGCCCTCTCCCTCCGCTTCTCCTCATCCCGGTTATTATCACCCAGATGGTTTTCCTTTTCGGCCAGTCGCTCCTTCGGGCTGAGGACGAGTTCGGCCTCCTCAGCGGAACCCTTGCGATCACAGCGGCACTGGAGCTTGGACTGACGATTGTCTGCGTTTCCCTCTTCGGATTCAGTGGAGTACTTGCCGGACTCGCTTTGAGTCAGGCCATTGGCGCGTTCGTCTCCCTCAGGAGGAAGCGGCAATATCCCCTGCGGATTACCGTAGACTTCACGGTCATGAGAGAATTGCTCCGCATCGGGTTTCCGATCATGCTGACGATCCTTGGATACTTCGTGCTGACGACTGTTGACCGCCTTTTCATCATAGCTTACGTTGGCAGCGCGGAATTGGGATACTACGCACTCGGGTCATTGGCCATTACAGCTCTTGGCTACATCCCGATTGCAGTCAACCAGGTCATGTATCCCAAGTTTGCAATGAGGTTCGGCGAAACGGGCGACCCCGCTGCCCTGGCGGGATACCTCAGGGTTCCGGCTATCACCATAGCGCACGGGATGGGGCTGGTTCTAGGGATCGCAGGACTCAGTCTCCCTCTCGTTACGCTTGTCCTTCCCGAATACATCCCGGGCATCACTTCTGCCCGGATTCTCCTGGCGGGATTTTTCTTTATAGCGATAACCGGTTCTTCGGCCAATCTTCTTCTGACGATCAACAAGCAATTCCAGTACGTTGCGATACTTGCCGCCGCCATTGCGCTTGTCATTTCCCTCGATATCACAGCTCTCGTTCTGGACTTTGGAATAGAAGGCGTAGCAGTGGCAACAGCAGCCACCAATCTTCTCTATGCAATTGTTTTGATTCAGTTCACAACCCGGAAGCATCTCCCCGCTGGGTCGAATCCTT
>DAIPLH010000043.1:0-8606 GCA_036769325.1 Bacteroidota bacterium | reverse complement strand
TTCGGTTTGGTTCTTGCAAAACTCTTCCTCCCGTGGTGTTTGGGTTTGCTCCTCGCTCTCGGGGTGTCGGCCATAACAGTCGGCGGGACGATTCCCACCGTTCTCGTTCAGGTATTCGCATTTGCCTCGGTTTATGTCCCTCTTTCGCTTCTGCTTCTCCGGCGTGAAAAAATCTGGTAGCAATGCACGAACGGCATCGTGATAAGCAGCGGTACTTCAACGAGCAGAGCTACACGACGGACCGGTATGTCATTCCGTTTGTGTCACCCTTTCTTCCGGTTGTCGAAGGCATCAGCGTTCTCGAAATAGGGTGCGGTCACGGCGGCAACCTGAAACCCTTCCTCGATCGCGGTTGTGATGTGACCGGGTTGGACGTCAACTCCGATGATACAACAACCGCAGATAGGCTCTTGCGTGACCATCCATATTACAATAGACTGAAGCTCGTTACGAAGGACATTTACCAGGTGTCTTCCGGTGAGCTGGGGCAGTTCGATCTGATTGTAATGAAAGACGTGATCGAGCATATCCCACAGCAGGAGCGCTTCATGGGGTTCGTGAAGCGGTTCCTGAGAGCGGACGGCCGGATATTCATCGGGTTTCCGCCATGGCAGATGCCATTCGGCGGGCACCAGCAGGTTTGCGAACATCGATTACTCTCAATAGCCCCATACACTCACCTGTTGCCGTACTCCGTCTATGAGTGGATTCTCAAACGTGGAGGCGAAAAACCTGCGCGCATCGATGAACTCCTCGAGGTAAAGAGGACCGGGATATCAATTGAGCGACTGAAGAGGATCCTTCGCATGCAGAATTACCAGATCGAGCGGGAGGAATTCTTCCTGATCAATCCGAATTATGAAGTGAAGTTCGGACTAAAGCCACGGAAACAGATCTGGCCTCTGACGAAGCTGCCATTCTTCCGCAATTTCCTTACAACCTGCTGTTACTACCTCGTTAGGCAGACTGACCGGTAACCTTTTGTGTTGGGGTGCGACGGTACTTGGAGCACCCCGATGCCCTTCATCACAATTGTGTGCGTCGCTTCGTGATCCCGTAAATGCAGAGTTGACAAGGGTTTCGGGAATACCTAAGTTTTATCCACATCATCCATTCAGGAGGCACCATGCCCCGGTTGTTGACCCTCTGTTTGCTCCCCCTCATAAGTTCTCTCTTTTTGGTATCACCATCGGCCTCGCAAATTCCAATAGATGGCCTTGTTGCATATTACCCTTTCAATGGAAACGCCCATGATGAAAGTGGGAACGGGAATGACGGAGGGGTTCTCGGCGCCAGCCTCACATTTGACAGGTTTGGTAATCCAGATCATGCCTACTCGTTTGACGGAGTGGATGATCTGATCTCAATCCCGAACTCTTCGTCTCTCCAATCAATTGACAGCGAAATTACCCTTGCAGCATGGGTGTATGTAAACGGCTGGTACACCAACTGGGCGGGCCTTGCATCAAAGTCCAATTCAATCGAACGGGCTCAGTATGGCGTTGCATTTCAACCGGAAGGGAGGATAGACGTCGACCTTGTTGGAACTAAGATCACACTGCTGACTGGCTTTCAGTTTGAACTCTCTACCTGGTATTTCTTGGCTATGAGGTGGGATGGTGAGGATGTTCAGGTTTTCGTAAATGAGAGCATCGTTGGCGCTTCGACTTACGCTCCTCCCCCCTTGGCAAATCAGATGCCCTTTGAAATTGGGCGACATACTCCGGTCAACACCGAATACATGAACGGACTCATTGATGACATCCGCTTATACGACCGTGCCCTCAGTGATGCAGAGGTTCAGGAATTGTACAACGGAATTCCCGGGTCCGACCCCCTCGCCCCCTACGGCGTGTCCTACGGCTCAACCGGCAGCCCCGAACCAATCTACCCCGGTTATCTCGTCACAATCGATCCCCTCACAGGTGATGCTACACTTGTTGGCCCTACTGGCATTGTCGGAAACAGTGGTCCATCTGTTCCTGCCATTGCAATCAGGTCTACAGGTGAGATCTACGCCGTAAGCGCTTCAACCAATGCAGGACTCTACACTGTCAACGCTTCAACTGGTGCAGGGACTTTTGTTGCAAATACAGGAATCTCTCTTCCCAACGCCATGGCCTTTGATGGCTATGATCAGCTCTATGTGACCGATGGAAGCAGCAACCTGTACACAATGGATGAAAATACTGGATCGACAACCCTCATCGGTCCTCTGGGCTTCAACGTCCGCGGTATTGCCTTTGACCCAACGGATGGAACCATGTATGGATCATCGGGAACAGACGGGATCTACTCTATTGACCCTACCACAGCATTGGCGACATTCATCGGTAATACTGGTCTTGGCGGCTCCACACCCGACATACACTTCGATCTGGATGGTAACCTCTATGGAACAAAGATCGGTGGAGGGACGATCTACAACTATGCCTCGATTAGTAAGCAAACAGGAGCAGGGACTGTCATTGGCTCAACCGGCTTCACAGCAGTTATAGGACTTTCAGCTCGTCAAGTGAGGTCTGATGTCGTTCCAGTAACTCTTGAGATCGAGATTGACCCTGAGGATCAGACCGTTCCCCCGGAAGGAGCTACCTTCCCCTATTCAATGACCTTTACAAACAACACTCCGAGGACACAAACGGTCGATTACTGGACGAAGCTCGTACGACCGATTGGAAACCCCTTTGATCCATTTGACGGCCCGACAGGCCTTATCCTCGATCCATTCGAAACGATGTTAATCGACACCAACGAAGTCACTGTTCCGCCAAATGCCGTTCCGGGTGATTACCTGCTCATAGGATATGTGGGAGATTATCAAGCCGACACGCTTGACTCGGACACCACCGGCTTCACGAAACTCGATGACTCGATCCCTTGTGAGGAAATCGCACAGTTCAAGGCACGGTGCCGTCCGGGAGGACTCATCCAGGCGAAGGCCATCTTCACAGACTTCACTCATGTTGGTGAGATTGTGGAGATCAGTGTTGACCAATTCCCCTATGAAGTAACAGTGGGAATCAACGGACAAGCCACATTCTCTCAGACAGGGTTTAATCCAGGAGTTCACACCGTTGAACTCACCGACCCGGCTGGATGCTTCCCGGCAACTCAAGTTACATGTGGAGCAGGGCTTGCCGAAGAGGGTGGTGCTCAATGGGAAGAGGACTTGGAGATTCCAACAGTGACAGCACTCCTTGGCAACTACCCAAACCCTTTCAACCCATCGACCACATTCCGTTATGGACTGAGTGAACCGGGGCAGGTGAGTCTCAGGGTCTACAACATGCTCGGACAGCTCGTGAGAACAATCGTTGATGAGCAGCAACTTGAAGGCTACCATGAAGCTGTTTGGAATGGCAGGAATGAGGTTGGAGGCACGGTCGCATCTGGAATCTACATCTATCGGATGACGACTGGAAGTATTGTGGAGACCAAAAGAATGCTGTTGGTAAAATGAGATCTAACTGAGTACACGGATATGCTTTCTCACGATTGCGTTATCTGTGAAAGCAACTACGCTAAAGCGCTGGCTTGACCATCATCCAATTAAGGAGGCATCGATGCCCCGGTTTATGACTATCCTTCTACTCCCCATTGCAATCATCCTTGTTTCGGCCTTTCCAGCGCTTTCACAAATTCCAACAGATGGCCTCGTCGCCTATTATCCTTTCAACGGAAATGCGATAGACGAGAGTGGAAATGGAAATAATGGGGTAGTAAGTGGAGCCAGTCTTGTTCAGGACAGGTTCGGCAATCCTCTGTCTGCTTATGATTTTGATGGAATCAATGACCTGATCTCTGTTGGATCAGGGTCAAGTTTAGCGGTTGAAGGTGACCTAACCATTTCAGTCTGGCTAAAAGCTGAGACTCTTCCTTTACCAAATAGAACCTTTCCAATCATAAACCGAGGGGCATGGGGGGAAACAGAGGATCTGAATTATTTCTACCATTTCTTTTTGATCAACATCGATGGCTCTGTATACCTAGGGAACGCGCATGAATACGGCGCGGGTAATAACCAAGGCGCCAACTCAACTCGGCGCATTAACCCTAACGAGTGGCTACATGCCGTACTGGTCAGAAACTCCGTTCTCAAAACCTACTCATTTCATATCAATGGGGTTCCAGAGCTCGACCAATCGTATGAAGTGAACCCAACAGGAGGGTCAAATACCACCGGGGATATCGGTTGGGTAGCCAGTGCCGCTATTGATTTCTTCAATGGAATTATTGATGACGTGCGCGTCTATGAAAAGGTTCTAACTGATGAAGAAATTCTGGCTTTGTACAATGAAGGTTCAGGTGACCCGATTGCCGCCTACGGCGTCCACTACGGAACGACTGGCAGCGCCGAACCGAATGATCCGGGTGCGCTGATCACCATTCATCTTCAGACAGGAGTCGGGACTCTCATCGGTCCGACAGGGATCATGGGTGACACTGGTCCATCGGTTCCTGCGATTGCTATCAAATCCACTGGCGAGATCTATGGTGTGAGTGCATCAACAAACTCCGGACTCTATACCATCAACGCATCAACTGGAGCCGGGACGTTTGTAGCAAACACAGGAGTTTCTCTGCCCAATGCCATGGCATTCGATGGCTATGACCAATTGTACATCACAGATGGAAGCGGTAATCTCTACACTCTGGATGAAACCACAGGTTCAACTGCACTCATCGGCCCGATCGCCTTTAACGTCCGCGGTATCGGCTTCGATCCGACCGATGGGACAATGTATGCATCGTCTGGAACTGACGGGATTTATACCATTGATCCAACGACTGCTGTCGCAACATTCGTAGGCAATACAGGCCTTGGTGGCTCTACACCCGACATACACTTCGATTTGGACGGCAATCTCTACGGGACAAAAATCGGCGCTGGAACAATCTCCAACTATGCATCGATCAACAAGCAAACAGGAGCGGGAACGGTCGTCGGCGCAACTGGCTTTACAGCGGTGATAGGTCTTTCAGCCCGTCAGGTGAGATCAGATGTTGTCCCTGTCACCCTCGAGATCGGGATCGACCCTGAGGATCAAACAGTACCTCCAGCTGGGGCAACGTTCCCTTATGCGATGACCTTAACGAACAACACGCCGAGGACACAGACGACCTCATACTGGACAAAGCTCGTACGCCCTACAGGAAACCCCTTTGATCCTTTTGATGGGCCGACATCACTGACTTTGGATCCCTTTGAAATCCTGCTTGTAGATACAAATGAGGTCGCTGTCCCTCCCAATGCCCCTCCGGGCGAATACTCATTGATTGGCTATGTAGGGACACGCCAGGTGGATACGGTCGATATCGATACGACTGGTTTCACAAAGCTCGACGACTCTATCCCTTGTGGAGATATCGCACAGTTCAAAGCGCGGTGTCGTCCGGAAGGACTGATTCAGGCAAAAGCCATCTTCACCGACTTCACCCATGTTGGGGAAACGGTTGAAATCAGCATCGATCAATTCGCATACGAAGTCACTGTCGGAATCAATGGCCAGGCAGTGTTCTCACAGAGCGGGTTCAATCCGGGAGTACACACCGTTGAATTGACAGATCCCGACGGTTGTTTCCCCGCGGTCCAGGTTGCCTGTCCGGCGGGACTTTCACTTGATGAAGGAGAGGAATGGGATGACAGTTGGGAAGCACCAACGACAACAGCTCTGCTTGGCAACTATCCAAACCCGTTCAACCCATCGACTACATTCCGCTATGGACTCAGCGAACCCGCGCAGGTAAGCCTCAAAGTCTACAACATGCTCGGGCAGTTGGTGAGAACTATCGTTGATGAGCAGCAGTTTGAGGGCTACCATGAAGCAGTTTGGGATGGACGGAATGATATTGGGGCGACGGTCTCATCAGGGATCTACATCTACAGGATGAATGCGGGAAGCTTTGTAGAGACGAAGAGAATGCTGCTGGTGAAGTAGGAATAGTTAGCGACTAAAACCGATAACCACTAACCGGTTATCGGTTAACCGGTAATTGTTAATCATTCGTCGTCTTTCTGTTCCATGACCAAGGCGTCCCTCGTCTGAGACCGAACAATGACGAAGGACGCCTTGAGGTCAGAAAACCAACTACCTCGTTTGGCAGCCTGATCGGTAACCTTTTGCACTAGGGGCAACGATATTCGTAGCAGCCCGATGTCACCGTCACAACAGAAAGAGCCACTTTGTGATTACCCAGGATCCACAGAAATGGTGGCTTGACACAGGTGTCCGGATTGCCTAAGTTTCATCATACTATTTTATTTCAGGAGGCAGCCATGCCCCGGTTGTTGACTCTTTCCGTAATCCCCTTCATCATTTCCCTCATCGTGGTATTACCTTCGGCCGCACAGATTCCGACAGATGGGCTTGTGGCATACTACCCTTTCAATGGAAACGCCAATGATGAGAGCGGGAATGGAAATAATGGGGAATGTTATGGGGCGACTCTCACAAACGACAGGTTTGGGAACGCCCATTCAGCATATGACTTTGATGGGGTTGACGATCTGATCGTCGTTCAGAGCTCCGCGTCAATGGAGGCGGTCGACAGTGCATTTACATTGGCCACATGGGTCTATGTAAATGACTGGGACAACACTTGGGTAGGTATAGTAGCAAAATCCAACGCTGCCACCCGCGGCCAGTACGGCATCGCGTTCCAACTTGGTGGAAGAGTTGACGTGGATATCGCTGGCACATATCTCCCTTTCTACACGAATTTTCAATTCGGTCTCGATCGGTGGTATTTTTTGAGTTCCACATGGGATGGTGAGACTGCAACGGTTTATGCCAACGGGAACATCATCGGAGTTCTGCCTTACTCACCCCCTCCTATAGCAAATCAAATGCCATTTGAAATTGGCCGGCATACACCAACGAATACCGAATACATGAACGGCCTGCTAGACGACATCCGCATCTTTGACAGAGCCCTGTCTCCCGATGAAGTCGATGCTCTGTATCGTGAGAATGGGTGGCCACCTTCTTCAGGAAATCTCCTTGCATTCTACCCATTCAATGGAAACGCGGATGATTTTTCGGGCAACTCAAATCATGGTACTTTGTTGGGAGAGGCAACTGCGAACACACATCTGGCTATACACGAGAATGATGTCGATGCGCTTTCCATTCCCTATACAGTCCTGGATGGACTTGGTGAGTTTACCTTCACAGCAGTGGTTCAGATCGATAATGTACACGTGGCAGGGGGGCACCTTGTTGCTGCCAATTCATGGATAACTGGAGCAGCAAGCATCCATCCGGGCGGAAACGGGTTCAACATCGTCTACGATGGAACCATCCAGCATTGGAGAATCTTGATTGTTCCCCCCTTCCAGACGAACTACTTCTTCGATTTTGACGCGAGGATGGAGGACCATCAGCCTCACCATATCGCAGTCTCCAGAGTTAGAAATGAAGCACGACTCTACCTCGACGGATTTATGGTCGGAAATCCGACTATTGTTCCTGACGTGGCCCTTGAATGCGATGAAGGTGGATTCATCGTTGGTCAGGACCAGGACTTCGTTGGGGGCGGCTTTGATGCGAATCAATGTCTGGCTGGTGAGGTTGACAATTTGAGAATATTTTCGCGCGCACTAACATCCGAAGAAGTTCTTGGGTTATGCCTTGAGGATGGAATCCTTGCCACTGATGTGGAAGGACCAGACCAGGAAGGAACGGTACCTGAAGCCATTGCCCTCCGCCAAAACTACCCCAATCCGTTCAATCCCACTACGACAATAGAATACGAACTCCCGACGGAGCAGCACATCAGGTTATCGGTTTTCAACGTCCTGGGGCAAATGGTGGCTACGCTCGTTGACGACAATGTTGCTGCAGGAAGGTATTCAGTAACATTTGACGGACGAAGCGTCGGGTCCGGTACTTACTTCTACCGAATGGAAACGGGGAACTTCACAGAGACAAGAAAACTTGTTATCCTGAAATAGTTAGTTCTCGTTTGCTCTCGTCATTTCTGCTTTCCGGGTTGCTGCCATTCGGCAGCACCTCCTTACCCGCCTCACCCAGATCCAATCCTTGCTAAAAGCAACCTGATTGGTTACTTTCCTTCGCACTCTGCCATGATGCGGACCTATCAAACACCCCCCAATCCGTTCTTGATGGACCCCTTTGAGTCTGCGGACGCGAAGAATATCATTAAACGTCATGAATTCACAGTGAAATTCGTTGGCGATCGCGATCTCGGGACGGTCCTTGACATAGGGGAGAGAAACCCCCTGACAGAGCGCTTTGAGAAGCTGAAAGGATTGAAAATTCAAAACACGATCGGCGATCTCGATTGTCTTACACTTGAAGGAGGCTATGATTCTGTGTTTTGTTTTGAGGTAATTGAGCACCTCATGAATCCTCTCAACCTGCTCCTTCAGATCCACAGTGTCCTCCGCCCTTCTGGCAGATTGTTTTTGTCCACTCCCAAACACAAACCACATTTCTTGTGGGGCGAGCATCATTTTACCGAGTATGACGAGAAAAGGCTGGGCGCCCTTATCGCACGGGCTGGGTTTGTTATAGAACGGAACGCTGAGTTCCGAACAATGCCTCTTTGGTGGCATTTTCTGGGAATACGTCCACTGATAC
>DAIPLH010000360.1:0-3561 GCA_036769325.1 Bacteroidota bacterium | reverse complement strand
CACATTCATGGTTCTGACCGCAGCCGCGGACAACCTTGCCGAAGGAGCGCGAACTCCGAGCCCGAGCGGCGTCAGCACACTTGATCCGGTCAGTCAGACATTCTTTGGAGAGAGTGAGCGTCTGTTCCTGAACTCCTATCTGAAACTGGGTCTCGAGATCTATCATGGCGATGCAGCCTTCAGACCACGCGACTGGGAGATCAAGGTAAGTTCTGTCTTCAGCATCAACTACATCAGCACCGGAGAAAACAACCTCGTGAGCATTAATGTGAGGAAAGGGGAAACACGGGAGGATACCCACTTCGGTTTCCAGGAGTTGTCGGTTGAAAAGCATCTCTTCGACGTGAGTGACCGCTACGATTTTGTCTCCCTTCGCGCGGGAATCCAACCCTTCAGAAGCGATTTCCGGGGGTTTGTCTTCAGTGATTTCAACCTTGGCGCACGCGTGTTCGGGACACTCAACTCGAACAGAATCCAGTACAATTTGATCTTTCTTCCGATGCTTGAGAAGGACACAAACAGCGAGCTGAACACGGTGTTCGAGAGCAGATTCCAGAATGTCTTTATCGCCAATCTCTTTGTGCAGGATTGGATTGAGCCTGGATACACAAGTCAGTTCAGCGTTCACTTCAACCACGACAAGCCCTCAGTCCGGTTCGACGAAAACGGCTTTCCCGTCCGCCCCGCCGTTGCCGGAGATGTAAAGCCTCATGAGGTGAAGGCGTACTATCTGGGATGGACGGGTGACGGTCACTTCGGTCGCTTGAATATCTCCCACGCTTTCTACCAGGTCTTCGGTGAAGATGGGTTGAATCCCCTGGCCGGTAAGCCGGTTGATCTGAATGCACAAATGGCAGCGATCGAGGTCTCTGTTGATGAGGACTGGATGCGCTTCAGGGGATCAGCATTCTGGTCGTCCGGTGACCCGGACCCCCTTGATGATACCGGTGAAGGATTTGATGCGATCTTTGACCAGCCTGTCTTCGCGGGGGGACAATTCAGCTACTGGAATTCACAGGGGATCAGGTTGCTCGGGGTCGGCCTTGTACAGAAGCAGAGCCTGATTCCATCGTTGCGCAGCTCAAAGATCCAGGGACAGGCGAATTTTGTAAACCCGGGCCTATGGCTTTTCAATCTGGGTTACGATGCAGAGGTCCTGCCTGAGCTCAAAGTCGCGCTTAACGTCAGCTATCTGCGTTTTGCCTATACCGCGAGCCTCGAGGAATTCGTCAACCAGAGGCCGATCAGGAACGATATCGGGATTGACTATGGAATCGGGTTCACGTATCGTCCTCTTCTGAACAACAACCTGATCCTTGTGCTGGGAATCGCAGCCCTCACGCCGCTCGACGGACTCAAAGATCTGTATGAATCGCCCGGAACTCTTTTTTCAGCGGTAACGTCCCTGATCCTCACGTACTAGACTGGCGGGTTTTCGATGACACGATTTCTTGTCCTTCTCTTGTTGTGGTTAGTGGTCCCGCTCGGCGACATCCGCGGGCAGGGGCCCGATCTGATCCGTCAGACTATCGAAGAGGCCAACAGGAAGAGCAAAGGATGCGTTACATGCCATGGCGGCATTGAGCCGATGCACAGAGATCCGGTTGTCAAGCTCGGGTGCATCGACTGTCACCTTGGGGACCCGGACGCGTTGTCGAAGGACGCAGCACACATCAAGCCCCGATATCCCGATGAATGGAAAACGTCTGCCAACCCGCAACGGTCCTACACGCTGTTGAACAGAGAGGAACCTGCTTTTATCCGGTTTGTGAATCCGGGTGACCTTCGGGTGGCAGAAGAAGCATGCGGTACGGTAGGTTGTCACAATTCAGTCCGTGACCCGATCGTGACAAACGTAAAGAAAAGCATGATGACAACGTCCACTCTGCTCTGGGGTGGCGCGGCATATAACAATGGAATCGTCTCAACCAAGAATTACCTTTTCGGAGAGAGCTACAGTGCGGATGGGATCCCGCAGCAAGTCAATACTGTACCCCCGCCGACCGAGCAAGAGTTGAAAAAGGGTGTTCTCCCCTTTGTGGTTCCTCTTCCACGATGGGAGATTACCCAGGTGACGGACAACTTCCGGACATTCGAGCGGGGCGGCAAGGTGTTCCGGGGAAATCCTTCGGAGATTGGAATACCCAACCCCTTCGAGGAACCGGGGCGACCGGACATGAGGATCAGCTCGAGGGGGCTTGGCACTGAACTCCGGATCAGCACATCGATTCTCAACATCCACAAAACAAGATTGAATGACCCACACCTGTCGTTTCTCGGCACAAACGACCACCCCGGAGACTATCGTTCGAGCGGCTGTACCGGATGTCATGTCGTCTATGCAAACGACCGGTCAACGTTCAATTCTGGTCCGTACGCGCTGTATGGAAACCGGGGCCTCAGCTACACCGCTGACACCACAATCCCCAAAACAGAATCGGGACACCCCATCAAGCACCAGTTCACACGGTCTATCCCTTCCAGCCAGTGCATGGTTTGCCATATGCACCAGCCAAATGCGTTCATGAATACGTATTTTGGCTTTCAGATGTGGGATTATGAAACCGACGGCAAGCAGATGTACCCGGAGGTACAAAAATATCCCTCGAACTCGGAATCCCATACCGCTCTTTCAAAGAATCCTGAAGAGGCTGTTCTGCGGGGGAACTGGGGCGACGCCGGGTTCCTGGCCGATGTCAGCAATCTGAACCCGCAACTCGGCAGTACACAGTTTTCCGACTATCACGGACACGGTTGGATCTTTCGTGCGGTCTTCAAGAAGGATCGGAAAGGAAACCTCCTTGACAAGGAAGGGAAGATGATTCCGTGGAACTCGCCGGACAAATTTGAGGGTGTCGTCCCTACTTATTCCCTCACGCCCTCAGCAAAGAAACCTGAAGGACAGAGAGCGGTTCATCTCAAGGATATCCATCTTGAAAAGGGGATGCATTGTGTCGACTGTCATTTCGAGCAGGACAGTCACGGCAACGGAAAGCTCTTCGGTGAGTTTCACAATGCCATCGAGGTCCAATGTGTGGATTGTCACGGAACGCTCACGACGGCTCCCACCCTCCGGACGTCCGGAGTCGCTGCACCTGAAGGGGGAACTTCACTTGAAGATCTTTACACACCATTCAAACAAAAAAGGTTTGTCAAACGCCAGGGGAAAATCACACAGCGTTCTGCGGTCGTTGATACTCTTGAGTGGAAGATCGAAGGGTTGAATGACGTGCACAATGCCGGAGCGAAGGACTTCAACAAGAAAGCGGCGGTTGCGCACCTCACGATGAAGGGAGGGGGGATCTGGAAGGCCGGAATGGATGAATCGGGACTTGCTCATTCAAGTGAGAAGATGGAATGCCAGAGCTGCCATACCTCATGGATCACGAATTGCTTTGGTTGTCACCTTCCGCAACAGGCGAACTGGCGCAAGGATATGAACCATTTTGAGGGTGAGGAGTCCAGAAACTGGACTACCTACAACCCTCAGGTCGTGAGAGATGATGGGTTCATGCTGGGCCTGACCGGCAGCACGAAGGGGAACAAGATCACAACCGTGAG
>DAIPLH010000042.1:0-12775 GCA_036769325.1 Bacteroidota bacterium | reverse complement strand
ATCCATGAGCGGGTCTCCGTCATGCTCGACCAGATGAGTTCGTGTTTTTGGAACGAACTTCATCCGCGGTTGAATGATGCCGGCGTCCGCCTGCTCAGAATGTCTGAAATGTCGGTGAAGGACAGAAAGGTTCTTTCAGCTTTCTTCGCCAATGAAATCTTTCCCGTTCTCACACCCCTGGCGTTTGATCCTGGCCACCCCTTCCCGTACATCTCAAACCTGAGCCTCAACCTTGCGGTGGTTGTAACTGACAGGAAAGGGGAGGAACGGTTCGCTCGTGTCAAAATTCCTGATGTGCTCCCGCGATTTATCGAGATTCCCGGAGATGAGTCATCTCCTGCGTCATTCCGTTTCGTCTGGCTCGAGGACCTTGTCCGTGAAAATCTCGGACTTCTCTTCCCGGGAATGGTGGTGAAGGAGTCGTATGTCTTCCGGGTAACCCGCAACGCGGATGTGGAAATCGAAGAGGATGAAGCAGGCGACCTGATCAGTACCATTGCCGAGTCTCTCAGAATGCGCCGGTATGGCTCCGTCGTGCGAGTCGGGATGGAAATCGACACGCCATCCCGCATCAAGGATATCCTGATTGAGAATCTGGAGATTACTCAGGATGACGTCTACGACCTGAAACCTCCGTTGGGATTGGGTCACCTGATGGAACTATTGAAGCTTCCCAGGCCGGATCTGAAGGATCCGCCATTTACCCCGAGGTCATTGATTCTGGATGAGGAGACCGAAGAAATCTTCGGCCTGATACGGCGTGGTGATCAGATCCTGCATCATCCGTATGATTCCTTTGCACCAGTTGTCCAGTTTATCCGCGCTGCCTCACAGGACCCCGCAGTACTGGCGATCAAGCAGACACTCTACAGGATTGGCAAGGAGTCACCGCTCATTCCGCTCCTCATCGAGGCGGCCGAAAACGGAAAGCAGGTTGCTGTTCTGGTTGAGCTCAAGGCTCGTTTTGACGAGGAGAACAACATCATCTGGGCGCGCAAGCTGGAGCGGGCGGGCGTTCATGTGGTGTATGGTCTGGTTGGCCTCAAGACCCATGGCAAGATGGCGATGGTGATCCGGAAGGAGTATGACGGACTCAAGAGGTACGTTCATCTCGGGACGGGAAATTATAACCAGATAACAGCAAGGGTCTACACGGATCTCGGGTATATGACATGCCGGGAGGACATTGCGACCGACGTGTCAGAGGTCTTCAATTATCTCACCGGTTATTCAAAGCGTGACTCCTATGCGCGACTAAATGTGGCACCGGTGAACCTCCGGAAGAAGGTGATGGAACTGATCGCTCGTGAGGTCGATCATGCGAAGAATGGCCGTGAAGGTCGGATGATCCTGAAAATGAACGCATTGACAGATGTGAAGACGATGGAAGCCCTCTATGAAGCGTCCAATGCCGGCGTGAAGATCGATATGATCATCCGGGGGATCTGCTCACTTCGCCCCGGGGTGAAGGGGATGAGTGAGAACATCAGGGTGACCAGCATTGTCGGTCGGTTTCTGGAGCATAGCCGGGTCTTCTATTTTGCAAACGGGGGAGAGGCCGACCTTTACCTGAGCAGCGCCGATCTGATGGGACGAAACCTTGATCATCGCGTAGAGCTGATGTTTCCCATAACAGACCCCGACCTCGCAGCCTCTATAAAGAAAGAGGTTCTCGACACAGCCCTCCACGATACAGTGGGAGCCCGGTTGCTCGACGCAGACGGAAAATACACCCGCGTTGGCTTGATGAATGGATCGGAACGATTGGACAGCCAGGCCGTCATACTGCAATCAAGGATGAAGCCCTTGGAACCGAAGCGAGCAGTTCCAAAGGAAAGTGTGTGATGCGGCTTCAAAGAGCTTAACCACGACATATTCGTCTGTAAACGCGAAGGGCGCCTCGCGGCGCCCTTCGCAGTTGTCATCCCCTCTCCAGATACCACTCTTACTTCAACAGGACCATCTTCTTTGTTTCCGAGAATTGTCCTGCCTGGACTCTGTAGAAGTACACCCCGGAGGCAATCCCCCTGCCATTATTGACTGCCTTCGTATCAAAGGTAACTTCATAGTTGCCTGCTTGTGCGAGGCCGCTGGCCAGTGTTGCGACTTCACGACCGGTGATGTCATAGACTTTAAGTGAAAGCTCAGCATCGATCGGGAGGGAATACCGGATAACCGTTGATGGATTGAACGGGTTCGGGTAGTTCTGCTCGAGCGCGAACGACGTTGGTGTTGTCTCATCAACCTGGTGAGAGTTGAACCCGACGCCTGTTTCCTTGAGCCACAGCTGGGAGATTGTGGCAGTTCCCTCGCCGCGCCTGTTGACAGAAATCAGGATCTCACCATCAGCATAGCTTTCTTTTGGGATGGTCAGGTATCCCGTCAAAGACGGTGTGGATGTCACCGAAATCGGTTCATGCAACGCGGTACCGTCCACGAACAGATCCTGCAATCTCGGCTTTCCATCCTGCGCGGCATACTCGGCCGCAACCTGGTACTCGCTCTCGGGGTTCAGCCCTTCGAACCTGTACTGGACCGATGTTGCATGCTCGTTCACCGTTTGAGAGGGTGTTGCCCCCCACTGAACGGCGCTCCCCTGAACGAGCATTGCATCATCGAGAGCATAGTTGCTTCCACAGTTTTGCCAGTAGTACAGCGGCAAATAGAATTCTGTCTGAGACACAGTTGTTTCTTCCCGGTACGGGGATGTTCCCTCTATTTCAATCCGGTATGATCCGGGTTTTACCTGTCCCCCGGCGTCAGATCTCCTGTCCCACGCGACCGATTTTCTTCCTGAAGCCATCCAGCCCGAATGGACTGTCCTGACGAGCTGATTGTCTGTGTCGAACACTTTGATATTCACATTACCAAAATCTGTAAGGATGAAAGACGAGTATAGAGTGCTCAAATGTGTATCCGGAAGTAAGCGGATGTCCCGCAATGCCAGGCCCAGCATCCTGCGTTGTGCTCCTGACGTCTCGCTCCATCGCTCGACAGCGAAAACCTGATCGAACCCGGCCCAGTATGTTCCTTCCCCATCGATGGTGATCCTGCCGAACGGGATATCCAGAGCACCGGGGGCATCAAGGACATCATTACTCCTGTCGGAGTCGAGGTACGTGAGTTCCGCCGTATATTTCAGGATCTGCGCTTCAGTGCTCTCGATGACGTACAGATTGCCGAAGTGATCGGTCTCAATGTTCTGGAAATACTGACGTACGGTTCCCTTGATCTCGCTCATCAATGAGAGAGAGGTTCCCTGATCCTGAAACACCTGAATGCGTGTTCCGGTTTTATCGACCACATAGAGGACGCCCGTATTCGATCCGTTCCACCGACCTGCAGCCAAAGCGGACGGATTGTCGAATCCCTCAATCGTTGCAACCATCGTTGCGCTCCCGGATCCAAGGGCATATTTGACGATATGGTTCTCTGCCGGTTCGGCGACGTACAGAACGTCATCGCTCACATCGAGCGGAGTCCCACCGTCGTTCAGCGCAATATCCCCCGGCTCGGCGAGCCCGGTAATGGAGAACAAAGGCATCAGACTTGCTTCAGATTCCTCACCGACAATCTTTGCGACGGAAATCTTCTGGCTTCCAGTCTCGGAAATGAACACCCGTCCATCCGGGTCTACTGCAATCGCGACCGGGCCAGACACGTCATTGTATGTCTTGATCCAGTGGTTCAGGTTTCCGTAGAGAATCCGATTCCATTCACGGTCAACAACGAACTGAATATAGGTTGATCGTATGAAGGGAGCGGACTGGAGATAATGGATGTTGTAGTATGAGGCCGTTTGTCCGGTAGCGCTCATTAAGGCCCTGTTGAGCATGGAACGCGTCGTTCCCTTGCTCAGTCGCTGTATGCCATGTTCCTGGCTGACCGGGACCTGCACGAAAGAATGACCAACAGAAGGGCCTTCCGATCCGGACTGCACGGGGGCTGTTACATATGTCCCGGCAACTCCGTCGAGGCTTGTAAGTTTCCATTGTCCGGCCGACTTCTGAAACATCATCCGGCTGCTTCCAGTAACGGCTGAAGCAGTAGTTCCTTCGATCTCGACAGCAGTGGTTGCCCCAATGCCTGTCTGGTCCTGAGCTGCGCCAGCGAAGGAGCCAGGGTCGAACCCCGGCGCCGCATGCCTCCGCAAGATCTCCTCTGCCTGCTCTCCCCTCGGCATTCCCTTCAGCAGATCGACGAGCAATTCCACCTGTGCCTTGTCGGAAACGTCGGCCCGGTGTGCTCCCAGGTCTTCAGGTTTTTGTGAAATGCCTGCGAGCAAAACCCGTGTCGCCAGGAAACCCAGCAGCATTGTTGACAGTGTTTTCATTGCATTCTCCCCCTGCTTTTTCCGGTTCGATGATGCATGCTAGATCGCAAATTTCAGACTTGCCTGGAGGATATCGGCTGAGAATTCCAGATCGTTGAAGTACCGGAAATAGATGACTTCAACCGATGACGTCCGAAGGAACTCAAAGTTAGGGCTTGAATCTGCAAGTCCTTTGAACAAATACTGAAGACTGAAACCGGCGTTGTTCGATGAGAAGGGTTTCAGCTTGTAGTCGGCTGTCCGGAATGAATCCTCCAGGTATTGCTGTCCTGAATAGCGCTCTTTCCAGAAATACGCCCCTGTCTGTGTGTAATAGCGATAGTCGATTCCAAGAATAAGATCCTTGAACAAATACTTGTTCAGTCGGATTTCAGCCGTGTGAGAATGCACTGACCAATCGTCAAAGTAATACCTGTAGCTGCCGATCAATGACGCCTGGATCCCGGGGATCATCTGGCTGATTGTGCCCGTAGCAGCCTGACGGGTTCTCGCCGATGGGTGCAGTTCATCTGTCTGAACAGATACCCCGTTTGCGTCACGCACTGTAACCATTCGGTAAGGGTCGCTCTGGAAGCTGCTGAGATCGTTGTAATCGTAAGACAGGTCAAGAACGGTCGTTCGTGACAAGAGCTGGCTCAGACTGGCGACGCCGGCATAGGTTGTTTTCGATCTGTTGAAGACCTCACCACCGTCCAGGAGTTCTCCAACCTCGTCTGCGTTGTATTGTCCACGGAGGGTCAGTGTCGCGTTCTTTGCAAACAGGTCCTGAGAAAACGTCCCGATGAGCGCGTTGCCGACATAGTCGACTTCCTGACTTCTATATCCATTGATTGCGAACGTGGTGTTGAGACCGAGTCCCTGTTCGATCCCAAGGATGATCTGTCCCCGGTTCTTCTCGAAAGGCTCGCTTGCATTTCTCTGTGGCCGTGTTGCTCCTGTGACAGCCGTGACCGGAGGGACCGTGACATGGTCCAGCTCGATATCGAGAAGGAACATGGTCCGGCCGACGACCTCTTTGGCAAGGTTGAAGGCCGTTGTCACAACGCTGTTCTCTCCGCTATCGGAGAAGAAGTATGTTGTGAACCCCATCTGACCATCTCCCGCCATCACGGGGGAAACGGACGCGATGAACATCGCGGGGATCAGCAAGACGGCAACTGTCGTTCTCAGTTTTGTCATGACGAACAGGTTATTCCTCTTTACTTTGCACATCCACAGCCGCCACCAATCCCGAGTGTTCCGCCGATGCTACCTTCCCGGGAAAGGAAGAACTTTTCCGACAGGCTTTGTTTTGCGAACTGACTCTCCCTCTCCATGATCGGATCACCGAGCTGGTCCCGCTCATAGAGCTTCACGCCTGCACAGCCAGTAACCAGACTCAGTGCAACGATGAGAGTGCAGAGTATTGTTTTCGTGAATTTCATGTCATTCATCCACATTATTGGAGTACTGAGTTCCTGCATCGATCCACTCGATGATGCTTAGCAGGTCACGGTTCTCAGACAGGAATGGATCAGGTCGTCCGTACTGATCAAGGCTCCAAATCGCTCTATGATCATAGCTCAGCGGACGGTAGTCCTCATTGTCCGGATCATCCAGTTGTCGGTTGAACATAACCCATGCGAGAGGGCTCTCACGGGCTCCGTCATCCGTTGTGTAGTCGGAAAAATCGCCGTCACCCTCACGGTATCGACCCCCGGTCGTCAGCGAATCATAGACGGACGTGGTTTCTCCCATACCTTCACCAGGAGGAGCCTTGTCTGTCTCTAGATTCTCAAGCCGCAGACCGCCAGCCGGCCCTCCCAGGTTCGCAAAACCATGGCAGGGGAGGCAGCGCTGTTCAAAGGCTGCCTGGACCGTGTTCGCCTTAAAGGGATTGTCACGGTCGAAGAAGTCGACCGTGTCGCTCCTGGCTGCCGAATGAGCAGTAACCAGATCTGCATCATCGAATCCTGCCTCGTACATAATCCCCGTTGCCTTATTGCGAACCTGTGATGACGAGGTGACCTCAAGATCGTTGATCACCTGGTCGCGGTCATGCGAATCGTGACAGCCCGTGCACAACCGCCGCTCGCCCGGCATCACCTGCACCCATGTCATCTGGTTCACCAGCATCATTCCGTTCTCGTCAAGGGTCTGCATGTGAAGCGACGTGTTTGCCGGGACTTCAACGGAGAACGACCCATCCGGCCTGATTGGGGCATAGCCCACGACCCGCTGCTTCTCGAAATCCGTATTTCCGATAGGTCCGCCCTGCTCGTCGAAATCCCGCGGGAGAGGGACTGCTTCCAGGATACGCAGGTAGCGCGCCTGGCCTACGATCCCATCCGTGTTGACAAAATTTCTGTCAGGTCGGAGCTGACCGTCGGTTCGTGCCCGGTCATAGACGTTGCCGTCAAAGAAAATTCCGGTTGTCTGTCCGGATGCCAATGCATTGGTTACATTCGGATCCTGCGGAATCACATTTGGCATTCCACCCGGAACCTCTTCACGCGGCATGACGGGAACCGCGTCATATTCATTCAGCGATGGATTGTTGTAGATCAACCGGACGTTCCCGCCATCTTTGTCCATGACGTAAATGCCATAATCCGAGATCTCTTCCTCACCTTCTTCCATCTCTCCACCGACGGGGATTGGCGACATTGCGAAGAGTAGTTTCTCCTGACGTGATGCCGATGCAGCTTTGTCGACAATCGGATGCGGCGTCTTGTAGAGCGCGCTCGCCGGCTGGCCTGTATTATTGAACGGCGCCGTCGCGGGTGTAATGAATGTCAGATTATCATCAGACTGCGAAATATCGATGATCGCAATCGCCCCGCCTTCAAACGGAGAATTTCGTTCCATGACCGAGCAGACGATTCCGCCGTCGGACAGCTCTCTGGGTTCGAGGAACACCCTGCTTCCACTTTCGCTGGGGGAGTGATTTCCGTACATAACAAACGGGCGGGTTCCGTCGGGATTGATAACGAACAGTGGGAATTTGTTTGGATCTCCAAGATGCTCCCAGCGACTGTAGATGACCTTTCCGCTGGAATGTACCATCGGGTTAGTATCATGACTCTGGTTGAAGGAGACCTGGCGGACGTTTGTCAGACTTCCGTTTGCTGCACGATCCCCGATGTGGAGGAGCGGCGAATCGCGGCGTTCGTATTCGTCAACAATTCCGCTGCGTGTTGAGGTGAACATGATTCTGCCGTCAGGGAGGTAGACGGGGTCCATATCTGCCCCTTCAATCTGGTCGGTCAGCTGAACCAACCCTGAGCCGTCAGAGTTCATCTCATAGAGTCTCCATCGGGCATTTCGGTTGATCTTCATGGAGAACAGGATCCGTTTTCCATCGAAGGAGACTTCCGGATCAACAGCGGCGCCGTAATCGTCCGGGTCGGAGACTCCGGCTTTTGTATACTGCTCAGTCAGGTTTCGCAGCTCTCCCTGAGGCGAAATCGGTGTAAGAAGGAAGAGGTCCGTACCCGGGAAGTACTCATTCACATTGCTTTCCATCGGGTTCCGACCTTCGTCATCCTGGCTCGGTTCGCTGACGAACACAATGGCCGATGGCCCCGATTTCAAAAGGATGTCATCGGGCGGCGAAGAACCACAGGACATGATTGCCGCAGAAGCGAGGGCAGCTGCTGCGGTGCGAACGTAAGTACTATGCTCCAACCTCATGGATCCCCCCAATTAGTCTTGGTTGTTCAGAAGTAGTACTGCAATCCCAGAGAAAACTGAATATTGTGAGCCACGAAAGGCTCGGCATTGTTGATTTGTTGTGAGAAAATCTGGTCTCTCACGTCATAGCGAAAGCTGAATTGGTCCGAACTCAGGAAGTTTCCGAGGGGGATTCTCTTTCCCAACCCAAGGACTGCGGAGAACGTATTCTGTCCGCCCTGATTGAGCCCTGCAACACCGCCCGTGATGTACGGGATGAGCCCTAATGGATTTGGATCATATGCGAGAACGAACTCATAGGTGTAGAGCGTTTCGGTTTCAAAAACCTGCGCCTGGGAGACCGTCTCCAGGACGTCAGACTGCAAACTGCTGAACCCGAGGGAGGCCTCGACAAACCACCGCCGGCCGGGAAGAAAGTAGCTGTAGCGTCCGGCTACATACGGGTTGGTTCCAAATCCACTTGCCGCGTAGACACCGGCGGAAAGGGATATGCTGTTCTGGTATTGATACTGACTTCGTGCATCGTGAGGCAGCACTTGAATTGCTGCGAGCAGCACGAATGCCAGGAGGAATGGGTGAGCTTTCAACCGTGACATCCTTCAGGTCCCTTCAGTCTATTGGAGGAGAAAAGTGACGCCGAAACTGACTTCCTGGAAAAACAGCAACTCATCCTGCTGGTCCTGATCTGCCTTTACGCTCGTGATGTATTGTTTTCCCTCGAGTCGAAGTCCAAACACATCGGTCAGATAGTACCGCGCCCCTCCACCAAAAGTGAGCCCCAGCGTCGAGACGGTTTCGTCACCAATCGTATTTGAGGGAACTGTGAGCATCAGTCCTGCGCCAACAGTCCCGTAGGGGATCAGCTGTCCTGAAGTTGAAAGGTTCAGAACGGCATTGACGGAAAGCGGATAAAGATCGGCGGTCTTTCCAATGACTTGTTCACCGGCAAGTTCAAAAGTGAATGTGCCGTAGTTCATCGCGAGCCGGATGCCGAAAGTCCCGCTGCCACCCATGAACCCGGTATGTGGTGAGATCTCAAATGAAACTCCCTTTGTGAGATCCACGAGAGGCTTCTCCGCCTCTTTTGCTGCCTTCTCCTGTTCCGCCCACAGAGGAGGAGCGATCGCCAGGGTAAGGGCTATGACAAGAATGCGGCTACGGTACGTCAATGCTGAATCCTCCAAAGACTGAATAGCCTGTTTCGGGTTCTGAAAAAGGTGACAGAAGACGAAGGTCAACTCCAAGATTCATCGTGACCGACTCGAACAGTTTCTGAGCAAGTTTGATATCAGAGCCAATGTGCACACGGGTATCAACCGCAGAAGGGACCGTGGCAGTTCCCAGAGCACCAAGATCGACAGATGTTTCCGGTCGGTGCATTGTGGTGATTCCGGCCCGGAGCCCACCGTGTAATCCAAGAGAGTTGCTGATTCTAACAATCCGCTGTGACCAGCCTGCTTCCGCCCACCATGAGAGGACCGAGATCGAGTTGGGTCCGACCGGTGTGTCAAAGTCCTGCCGGAACTCAGCCATGGCAAGTGCGACCTCGATAGCAGACTTTTCTGTGAATTCCCATCTGCCGACAATTTCAGAGCTCACAACGGGCGAGGAACCCTGCATGTCCGAAAATCCCGACCCGGAGATGTTAAATCCGAGGGAAAATCGATCCTGGTGGGTCTGGGCAAGCCCAAGGTGTGGAAATGCCAATAGAATCAGGTAAACCATTGATATGTAAAGGAATATGTTTGTTAGTCGTTTCATACTCTTTTCCGTGGTACACGTAAATGGGGAAAACGAAAACAACGGGTAATATAGGCCGAAAAATTCAAAAGTCAAGGAGAATGTTTTTGCTTCTCTTAACTCGTTTTGTATTAAGAGGGTTAGAGTTGGGGGATGTCGACGGATCGGTTGACGGCGATCACATGTGGTAGGGGTAGGGTTGTGAGGGACATAGAGCAGAGGAGTGTTGCGGGAAGGGTCTAACGTTTTAGGGATCGAAAGGACTGAGCCTTATCCACCCTCATGGCGATGCATATACCTGGGGTCTTTGACTACTTCATAATCAAGGGAATGACGTTCACAAAACGCGATAGCTTCCTCAAGCCGGAGGAAATGCATGTTTCCAATATACCAGTGCTCTCCACCCATCCAACTGACAATTTTTACTTTCTTGTCTTTTTCCTCGCTCATCTCACCCAGCAGATTGTGATGCCCGGATTCGGTGTCCGCAGATCGACGTCTTCAAACAATCCCACCTCGGTTCTCATTTCCTGAACCTCTCTGTTGAATGGCGTATACTCTTCTCCCTTAAAGACCCTGCGAAATCGCGATCTGTTTCTGAATGTCCAGTTAAGGACGACCTCCTTTGTTTTTCCACCCTTCCCAGTGCTGCCGTAACCATGAACGATTTTCAGAATACGGGTGTTCGGGTGATTGCTGAGTTGTGACAGAGTACTGAGAAGAAGACTCTCCACTTCCTGCTGGGGCAGCGGCGGATGGGCAACGTCAATGGTGAAGATCGGACTTTC
The DNA here is from genome assembly GCA_036769325.1 of Bacteroidota bacterium. Lineage (GTDB taxonomy): Bacteria > Bacteroidota > Ignavibacteria > UBA10030 > UBA6906 > DAIPLH01. The sequence continues at coordinate 2,242 of DAIPLH010000042.1, read as the reverse complement.
AGCGCGGGTACTCATCATCCCATTCTATCATTATTGACAACATACAAAAAATACATCCCACCATTCAAGTGGATCCTTTGCGTCTTCTACACGTGTTGTCTATCTTTTGATATGACGTTGTCACACGGAAACGAAACTGCCCGCATTCTGTCTGAGGAACTGGCAAGGCAAAGGCGCGAGACACTCACAATTGACGGCTTCCGGCAAGCGGCTGTACTTGTTCCTCTCATCGGTGGGGATGAAGAACTTAAACTTCTCTTCACCAGGAGAACCGAATCAGTCGAGACTCACAAGGGGCAGATCTCATTTCCCGGGGGAATGGTGGAAGAGTCGGATGCCGATCTGGTTGCAACGGCTTTGCGTGAAGCACATGAGGAAATCGGCATTCCACCGTCCGCGGTTCATCCGCTGGGCTTTCTCAATGATATCGCAACCCCGATCGGATTCGTGATCACCCCCGTGGTCGGATTCCTGCGGTCACGGCCTGAAATGCATCTCAATGACAGCGAGGTTGCCGAGGTTTTCGAAATGCCATTATCGTTTTTCATGGACTCGAAGAATGGAAGGCAGGAGTTCCGTGAGGTCAAAGGTCGCCGGTACGAAGTGTGGCACTACGACACCGGCAAACACATTATCTGGGGGGCGACCGCAATGATCGTGCGGTTACTGCTTGACAAGCTGGAAACCGTCAGTCGAATACAGAGGTAGGCCAGCCGGGCCTACTCAGTCTTTTCTTCGGAAAGAGCACGCTCAATTGCCTCCCTGACGCCGGAATCCGACTCCTGGACCACGCGCTCCTTCAGGATCTTTTCACTTTCAGCCCCATCCCAGGCGTCCAGCGCCTGGATGGCAGCCAGTCTCATTCTCCTGTTCGAATCACTTACAAGCCTTGCAATTGTTTCCCTCGCCTCGCTGTTTGCTTGCCCATTGTCGGCAAGAATTCCCGCGGCAATAACCCGTGTCCCGGTCTCATAGGAGGGGCCAAGATAGCGGAGGGCGATCGGGATGGAGGAGGCGGTTTTCAGGGTGCGGAGTGCATTCAGTGAGGCAACACGGATCATGTCCCGGTATGAATCCATTTCCACCGTCCGTGCTGCGAGTTGGAAACCCCGTGCCGAATCGACACGCGCGAGGGTTCGAATGCAGGATGAAAGGACTGAATAGACAGAATCCTCCACCGCCACTCTCTCCAGAAACAAGGCAGCTTCCGGTGTTTCATGCTTGCCCAGTGCCGCAATCGCTGCAGAGCGAACCCGGGGATCGCTGTCGTTATAGAACTCCGTCACTACTTCCATGTCTTCGTCCATTTCCATGTCCACCAGAGTGTTCAGAGCCTTTACGCGCACGGCCCAGAACGGATCGTTACGTGCCGCCTTGCGGAAGGCATCGAATACCTCGTCATCCTCCTTAAAGGTTGAAAGTCCCTGACACGCATCCAGCCGATCGATCGCTTCAGATGCATTCGCCAACTGATACAGGTACTCAGACTTCGTTTTCCCCTGATTCAGGGATTTCAACACATTCAACCCCTTGTCGAAAATCATCATCAAGGGTTTCTCGTCGAGCGGCAAGACAAATGTCTCCTCGCGCTCGCTGACCCAGATCTTGCTGAGGTGTTTCCCGGTGGCTGTCGTCACCTCGATATCCAGCGGAAAAGCAAAAAGGTCTGTGAGACTATCGGTTTCCTGGACCTGGTTCACGGTAACTCGCAGGACACTGCCGTCATCGTCCCAATCGGTTGTGACATCGAGCGACGGGTAACCAGTGCCATAGACCCATTGATCGAAAAACCACCGAAGGTCTTTTCCTGAGAAGTCTTCCAGGGCTGAAATCAGGTCCTCCGTTGTTACCGCTTCAAACTCGTGCCGCTTTGCGTACTGGCTCAGGTAATTGAGAAGGTTCTCTTCACCAAGCAGGTTCGCAAGCATTCTGAGGATCCATCCGCCGCGCTGGTAGAGGTTAATACTGAAACTCTCGTTGCTGACGACCGGTTTTCGCCCCGCCGTTTCGTCAAGACTCCTGATGGACTTTGCCCACTGGTAAGCCTCGTACTGGTATTCATCGAAGCCGTTCTGTGACCGTTTATACAGAGCCTCATAGTAGTTGGCAAATCCTTCCTGCAGCCAGAGATGCGACCAGTCCCGGCACGTTAGAAGGTCCCCCCACCATTGATGCGCGACCTCGTGCGCGATGACAGCGTCTGCAGAGAATTCAAGAGCAGTCCGCTCATCATAGAGATAGG
>DAIPLH010000359.1:0-3572 GCA_036769325.1 Bacteroidota bacterium | reverse complement strand
AAACTCTGCAATCACCCCAATGCTGCCTGTCAGAGTCCCGCGATTTGCAACAATCCGTGTCGCACCGCATGCCACATAATACCCGCCACTCGCTGCAAGCGATCCCATGGAAACAATCACGGGTTTTCCATCCTCCCGGATGGATCGTACCTGTTCATAGATCTCCTGACTCGCAACGACCGAGCCACCGGGCGAATCGATATGAATGAGAACCGCCTTGATCGATTCATCCTCCGCGTATTCTTTCAGCTGTCTGTTGATTTCCGTTGAAGACACGATCGCCCCGTACACATCCACAACAGCAATTTTCTCACCGCTTCCATGGGTGACAATTTCGGTTTCAGCGGGAATGCTGCTGGTAACTACACCAACGACGAGGAGGACAAACCCAACAACGAAAAGGAGAATGAACGCGAGAATTGCAAGGAACCACTTTGTCGACTTTTGCATTCGACTCACGAGGCCTGTAAGTAGTTATTTACCAATGGATTATACGAAAGCAGGGTGCCAATGTCAAACGGGGGCGGGTAGTCGATCAGTTTCGAGGCTTGCTCTTCTCAAACAACTCTCCCCCAGCTATCTCAACACTGGTTCCCCCTCCCTTTGAAAGGGAGGGGGAAATTGTTCGATCCTTGACAGGGGGTGAGTTCACACAATGCAAACTGAAACACCACCCACGACGGACCGGTCAGTTTGCGGGAATACGCTCCTCGAGCGAGCTGAGGAGGCTGACAGTGTTCTTTTCACGGAGCAGGGCAAAATCCAGGACCTCCGACATTTCCTTCACGAAATGAAATTCCGGCGCCCCTTCCCCTGTAAAGACCGATTTCGGGATCTCATCGAGATCGAGCCGATTTCGTTCCGGCAGGATGATCGTCCTGATCCCTGCACGATGAGCGGCAAGCACCTTCTCCTTGACGCCTCCGATTGGCAGAACGGCCCCACGGAGTGTAATTTCGCCGGTCATGGCAAGATCACTCCTCACCTGACGCCCTGTCAACAAAGAGGTTAACGCAGTAAGAATCGTGACGCCTGCGGAGGGACCATCCTTGGGAGTCGCTCCTGCGGGAACATGCACGTGGATGTCCATCTTTGACCTGAAGTCATGCGGAAGCCCCAGCACTTCCGCTTGTGAAGCAATAAAGCTCAGAGCAGCCTGTGCTGATTCCTTCATGACCTCGCCTAGCTGACCGGTCAGAATGAGGTTGCCTTTGCCTTCCATTTTTGTTGCTTCGATGAAGAGGATGTCTCCACCCACCGGCGTCCATGCCAGACCAACCGCAATTCCCGGCTTGTTGATCCGGGCCGAGATGTCCGGAAAGAACTTCTGTTGACCGAGAAACCTTGTAAGGTCGGTCTTGCCCACTGCCTGCGCAGGTTTGATCCCTTCAACAACTTCCCGCGCAACTCCGCGCACGACCGCCGCTATCTGCCGGTCGAGGTTCCTGACTCCTGCTTCCCGTGTATAACCGGAGATCATGGCCCGAATCGCTTCATCACTGAATTGAACCTGCTGCTCGTGAAGACCATGATCCTTCTTTTGTTTAGGGACCAGAAAGCGCCTGGCAATGTGAAGTTTCTCTTCCTCCACGTAGCTGGGGATTTCTATGATCTCCATGCGATCTCTGAGCGGCGGCGGAATTGGCTCAATCATGTTTGCCGTGGTAATAAACATCACTTTGGAAAGGTCAAACGGGATTTCGAGGTAGTGATCACTGAACGAAAAATTCTGTTCAGGGTCGAGGACCTCGAGGAGGGCAGACGACGGGTCACCACGGAAGTCTCCTCCCAGTTTGTCCACCTCGTCCAGCATAAATACCGGATTGTTGGATCCGGCTTTCTTCAACCCTTGAATGATTCTCCCTGGAAGCGCGCCGATATAGGTCCTTCTGTGACCACGTATTTCGGCTTCGTCATGGACGCCGCCAAGAGAAATCCGAACGAATTTCCTCCCGAGAGCAGTTGCGATGGAACGTCCCAGCGAGGTCTTCCCCACACCGGGTGGACCTGCAAAAGCCAGAATCGGCCCGCGCATGTCGTTCTTGAGCTTGCGGACGGCAAGGTACTCAAGGATTCTCTTTTTCACTTTATCGAGGCCGTAGTGGTCCCGTTCCAGAACCTCCCTTGCGGAAGCAATATCAATGCTATCTTCCGTGCTGATACTCCATGGAAGGTCAAGGATCCACTCAAGGTACGTGCGGCTCACAGTGTATTCCGCCGACGCGGGATTCATCTGTGAGAGTCGCTTGAGTTCCTTATTTGCAACCTTTAGCGCTTCCTCCGGAAGGCGAGCCTCTTCAATTCTTTTCCTGAATTCGCCGAGCTCGATGCCGTCCTCATTTTCTCCAAGCTCCTTCTTGATTGCCTTCATCTGCTCCCGGAGGACGAATTCGCGCTGTGACTTGTTGATGACGTCCTGAACCTCCGACTGGATCTTGCTCGCTATTTCCAGTTTCTGAACAAGCTTGGTGAGGATGACTGCCGCCAGATTCAAACGCTCCCGGAGATTGAAGCACTCCAGGACCTTCTGTTTTTCTTCAACCTCAACCGGTATCATTGACAGAATCAGATCCGCAACCCCATCCGGTTGATCCATATTGAGGACAACGGACAACTGCTCTTCGCTCAGGTTTGGTGAGAGCTCACAGGCCTTCCTGAAAAGGTTCTTCAGATTCGTAGTGACGGCTTCAATCTCGATGCCGGTTTCCGTCGTCTCTACGGGATCACGAACCACCGCCTTGATGAACGGCTCAACATGGAGGATTGTCAGGAGCTGGGCTCTGCGAAGTCCCTGCACCAGGACACTCTTGTTTCCATCAGGCAGGGTAAAGACCTTGAGAACTCTGGCAAACGTGCCAACCCAGTGAATATCCTTCTCCGTGGGTTTCTCAACGGAGCCGTCCGTCTGTGCAACGATGACAATTTCGCTTTCGTCGCGCACTGCCTCCTCGACAACTTTGAGACTGCTCTCACGCCCAACGGCAAGCGGCATCACCTGACGGGGAAAGAAAACAGAGTTTCTGAGTGGAAGCACGGCGAGTGCCTGTGGTACGCTGGATTTTGATCTTCCGGATTCATCCGCCCGGTGCTGGTCAGTCATATCTGCCTTTCGTAAGAACAAGAGAGAAGCGGTGACTTCACTAGTTCATCAGTGCGAGCCACCGTCTCCCGGATTTTCAACCAGAGGATGCGTTGATTTACCTTACCTTGACGTCAATTGTCCTGGCTTTTGCGTCCTCAGCTTTCGGGACAACGACTTCCAGGATTCCGTCGCTGAACGACGCCTCAATCCGATCGTTCTTCACGCTTCCAGGAAGCGTAAAGGAACGCTGGAATGAACCATAGGATCGCTCAGTGCGGTGATAATTAGACTCTTTTGATTCTGAGTGCTGCTTTTTCTCGCCCCGGAGGGTGAGAATGTTGCCCTGCGTTGCAATGTGTACATCTTCCTTTTGCACGCCGGGAAGCTCAACCCTCACGACAAATTCCTGTTCACGCTCCTCGACATCGACCGCAGGGTTCCATACCGAAGCGGATCTTTCATCATCCCAGCCTGCTCCATCGAACAGATT
>DAIPLH010000358.1:0-3573 GCA_036769325.1 Bacteroidota bacterium | reverse complement strand
AAAGGCACGAAGAAAAGACCAGTTGTGAGCGCTGTACTCTCCATCCAAAATTGTATTCGCGTTCATTCGCGGTTCAACAAGCTGGGATCTTTATTGCCTGCGACAATCCCCTCTTTGTGCCTTCGTGTCTTCGTGGTAATCTTATCTCCAAATCACTTCGTGAACAACATCTTCTGTGTCATGACGGTGTTACCGGCCTGGAGTCTGTAGATATAAAGACCAGAGGCAACCGACTGACCGAAGTTGTTTGTGCCGTGCCAGGTAACCGACTGTTCACCTGCTTTCTGGAAGCCGTCAACCAGAGTGGCAACTTCCTGCCCGAGCAAGTTATAGACGCGGATGGAAACCGGACTGTCGACGCTCAGCGCGTAGCGGATTGTGGTCGACGGATTGAAAGGGTTCGGATAGTTGCCGATGATCCTGGTCTCGACCGGAACGGCTTCTTTCAGCGCAGCCTGCGCTTCGAGAGCTTCATACTCGGCCAGGAGGGCTTCCCATTCGGGATCAGGTTGTGCATCGACCTGACAGTTGAAGTTTACGGGCGAGTAGCAACCGGCCGGATCTTCAAGTGTGACCGTATGGGCGCCCATACCCGCATGAGGGACGGTCATCTTGGCGATGGAGTTTGTTCCGTTGCTCAAGATGGGTGAAATGTAATCATCGCCGTCAAGATCAAAGCCAATCGTCTCGCCGGACCAATCGCCTGACATCTTGACCATGGCCTGTGCAGCGCCGTTCATGTTACACTTGGCATTGAAGAAGGAGATATCATCACATCCTGGTCCGGTTGGAGAGGCTGCACCGGTTTTTGTAATCTTGATATCCGCAGCAGCCAGCAAGATCCCATTCGCAACAACAACGCTGGTCGACGTCAGCATGTTCACAACGCCGATTCCAGGGTCAAAGAGGTTCCCCTGCATAACACATGCGGTGGCGTTGATCCCAATGTTATTAGGCCATGAAATGGTTATTGCTCCCGAAACCGCGGACCCAAAAGGATCAATCAGATAGTTATCAACCTGCGCCGCGCTTGTGAAGCCATAGTAGCTGGCTCCCAATCCGGTCCCGAGTGATGGATCGCCGGGAAGAGCCGCAAACCGGACTTCCCATACGGGCACAGGCGGGGCGGGAGGAAGCTCAACCTCGAGGTATGGAGGGTTGAAGAGAGCTGTATCGATGTCAATTCCGCGGGTATTGTCATTGATCGTTCCCCCGACCCCATCGCCGCTCACGCCAAAGACAACGACTGTAGTGTTGGTCCCGTTTGTAAAAGTCACCGGGATCCCGAACTGAGCCCCCGCAAAAGCAAAGGCATTCAGGAATGCAATCGGCACAACCAGAAGAAATCCTCTGGAAAGAGATTTCATATTTTTCCCCTTTGTTGGAGTGTGGTTGAAGTGTTATTGAACAGGCGACTTGAGATACCCCAGTCAAAACGGGATGGGCTAATTGTCTGCGGAGTGTTGTGATGGCATGACACCACCACGGAATGGCGCAAACAACGAGGACCACAACCCTTCAGAGATCACCAGTTCTGTTTTTTACAACGGTGCGTCAACACCGTGACTGCAGACCGCGGACTGCCGACTATCGACTACTGACTGCTTTTTAGAGTGAAATCGAGGCCTCCAGCCCGTAGCTGGTTCCACGATAGATTGTACTGTAAGGGTTCCCTTCCCGGGTAATAAACTTTCGTGTTCCCGCCCCCCAATCACGGATTCCGAATTTCATGCTGAAACCTCCGGCGATAGGCTGGTTGACCGCGAAATCGAGAGTCCCAACTGGCTCCTCAAAAACATCCAGTTGCCGTTGATCGCCGACTGCTTCAAGCCGTTTCCCAAACTTATTGTAGAGAATGCTCACCGTCGTCCCGAGGGACGGTTCATGATAAATGAACGAGGCATTGATGACCCACGGCGCCTGTCCCTGCATCTCCCTTACACCATATTCCGTTGCCTGATAGTAGAGCGGATATTGAATCTCCGAAAACACTCTGGTGTAATTGCCGGCAATCGCGAAATTACTGAAGTACCCTCCGAGGAATCCAAGGTTCTTCCGGACTTCAAACTCCCATCCGTAGTTCTTCCCGGCCGGAGAGTTAAACCAGGTCAATTCGGGATTCGATGAGATGACGATTTGTTGTTCGATGGCTCCCGAAATCGCTTTGTAGAAATAGCCAACAGCGAGTAGCTCGCCGACGCCAGGGAAGAGTTCCAGTCTGACATCGTAGTTTTTCGAAAACGCGCGAGTCAGATAAGGATTTCCATACTTCCCCTGTCCCGTGACATAGTCGTAGAAGTAGAAGCTCGACATTTCCCGAAACTCCGGTCGATTGACCGACTGGCTGTACGCGAGACGAAGATTCGTGATGTCGCTCAGGAAATATGTCAGATTGAGAGAGGGAAGAACATCGACCTTGTGGACTATCGCCGTATATGGGTCACTTGTCGAGGTTGGACTGATGGTGTTCACCTGAATATCCGAATCCTCCACCCTTGCCCCGCCAACAAGCCGAAAATTCTGTGAAAACAACTGAAAAGGTAGATCGGCCATCAGATACGTTGCTTTGAGGTCGGAGCTTCCGTCGTACAGGTCGCGCGGGTTGTCCTGACGGCTCATGACCAGCGAATCCGATCCGAAATGTTCCGGACTGTACACACTGTCAATTGGCATTGTCAGAAACTGATAGGCGTCAAAGCCATCCGGTTCCACCAGATAGAATTTGATCTTGTAGTCCCTTGTCTTTCGCTCAGCCATCGCCCCGAATTTCAACTTTGCATCGCCAAGATGAAAGATGATATCTGCTCCAAGGCTTCTGGTGTATTCCTGTAATTCCGACCAGGACCGCTGGCCGAGACCTGTTGCAAGAGGATCTTCGGGAAGATCTACGTTCCGTCCGTAACGCACCGTCTTATGGTCAGGTTCATCGGCCCGTGATTCAGTATAGGAGCCCTGCCAGAGGAATTCGAGGTTGTTGGCCGACGGAAAGAAGTGTTCCCCGGACAGCTTGGTCACATAAAAGTTGCGTTGCTCCCACTCCGTGTCGTATGTAACGATGTATTGCAGATTCTCATCAACCGTCTCAAACAACGACACATTTTCCTGTGCACTCTGGTTGTAGTTGTTTTTCCAGCTGATCTTATGGTTTCCGGCAAGTTTGAAGTTGAGATCAAGGAGTCCGCCCCAAAGGACGTTGTAGGAGTCGACCGTCCCATCCCCTTCAACGATCCTGGTTCCCTGACGGAAGTAGTCAAAACCTCTGTCGGCCCGTGAGTACGAATTCCGATAGGACAGCCCTGCAATGTAACCGAGTGTGTTGCTCCCCAGTGGAACGGCGTCACCAATATTGAGGTTGAAGTTCCCGCTCAAAGGAGCCTTCTCTGTCCGTTGGGCCCAGTTGTTGGCCAATGTCTTTCCCAGTTCAAATCCGTCGGCCACCGGTTTCTCCGGAAAGGCCCGTGTTCCGTCGTCCCTTCCGAGCCAGTCTGATCCTCCGGCCTGAGACTTCTGTATGTCCCCGTTGTTCGTGATGCTGTTGTATGCGCTCGACAGTGTCAGCTTCACAACACGCTG
>DAIPLH010000041.1:5608-12818 GCA_036769325.1 Bacteroidota bacterium | reverse complement strand
GAATCCTCTTGAGGAGATTTTCCAGAAATCCACACAAGGAAATATCGTTTTTGACCTCACAGGATCCTTCAGACAGGTGAACAAGGCTGCATCCCAGTTGCTCGGATATGACGAGCCGTCACTGCGCACGACTGCGCTTCGGGATATCATTATTCCGGAGCATTGGTTCCGGGCAAAAAGACAGCTCTGTGCTCTCAGGCAACGAAACAATATATCAGCCAGCCTCAGCATTCGACGCGCAAACAACAGAATCGTGACGATCGATGTTGATGCGTTTTTTCTTGGCGGGGGACTCTATGCTGCACTCGTTCGCACTTCTGAAAGTATCAAAGATCGTCCCTTCCAGAAGGAAAGAGAACATGCAGATCCTCAGGCCTCTCTTGTCGCCGACTCACCAATCCCTCAGGCTATCTACGACAACAGAAAAGTGATGGTGGCAAACAAGGCGTTTGAATCATTCCGCGAATCACTCGGCAAGCATCCCTCGGTGAGTTTGTCGCAATTTCTGGGTAATCGGAACAGGGGACTCGCCAAAGAATTGTTTTCCGCAGCGGCAGAAGGACTGACAGTTGAGAGGGAAGTGGAACTGAACAGAGAGGGTGAGGAACCCAGAACATTCCGATTGGTGGCCAGGAACCAAACAGAGAATAAGAGAACACTGGTTCAATGCTCCTTCATTGAGACAACAACTCTTGCAAAGAAGGAACGGGAACAACACCGCGATATCAAGGAGTTGAGTCACCTTCTCAAGGAGTGCGCGGGACCCATTATTGTTCTGTCCGACACCCGTATTGTTCTTGCAACGACAGAGGCTGCTCTTCTGTTTGGCTACCCGGATCCCGGGGCCATGTCAGGGCTCGCAAGCGAAGCAATACTCGGAGTGAAGGGAAGGGGAAGTGTCGTTGAGAAACTTTTGGGTGGGGATTCGACGGCTGACAAACGAAACACCGATGTTACAGGAATTCGAAAAGACGGCTCCACCTTCACGCTCTTCACAACCGCTGGCAAAGCAGTTCTCTCAGGAGAACCTGTGGTAGTCCTTCAGCTCACGGATGTTTCTGCAGTTCGAACACGGCAGGACAACCTCAACGCAGAAGTGAACGCGAAAGCATTTCTCCTCGAGGTTGACAGGGGCTTTTCCGTCTCAGAAGATCTCATGACTATTCTTGAAGCGGGCCTTGGCGTCCTGCTCAAAGCTCTGCGTTTTGACATGGGAGCCGTCTTTCTCCAGACCACCGAAGGGCTTTCGATTGCTGTCGAAAAGGGGATGGATGAGAAGCTCAGGGCAATGCTCACGGAGAGGGGCGCCCTCGACGGCTTTGCAAGCCTTGTCGTGAAAACTGCGGAGCCGCTGGTCCTTGATACCGGCAAGTACCCTCCTCATATTCCGCTGCGTTCCCACTTTGAAACGGCTCAAATCAAACATGCCGTATGTATCCCTCTTCGCTCCGGAGATCTGGTGAATGGAATCATTCTCACGTGCACCCGGAAGGCGAAGGGGCCCACGCCTGAGATTGCGGGAGCATTGAACGAGGCAGGCATCCGTTTGGGGCAGCTTGTCGCAAATGCGATCCGGCTCAACGAAGTCAGGAAGAGTGAGGACCACTACCGCTCCTTGCTCGAAGCTCTGCCGGACATTGCGTACCGTGCCAACCATCAGGGAGCAATTACCTACATCAGTCCGAATGTCGAAGCTCTGCTGAATTATCGAAGCCATGATTTCACCAGGTCGCCGGAATTGTGGCGACAGATCGTTCATCCCGACGACAAGGCCGTCTATGGGCGAAGGCTGAGTTCTGCAACAACAGATGGTCGTCGCCTCGTTCTTGAATACAGGGTTTTGCCACGCGGAAAAGCTGCGTATCGGTGGATTCGTGACAGCATACTTGGTTTCCGTGATGCCGGTGGAGCACTCGCTTCAATGACCGGGTCGGTGACCGACATTACCGACGAGAAGTCGCGCCTTGAGCAGCTCATGACTGCCGGAACCATGAAAGCAAATGTCCTGGAGAGTATTCGTGAAGGTGTCGCGGTGTATGACAGCGACCTCCGGTGCAGGGACTGGAACCGTGCGATGGAAGAGATCACAGGTCTTTCACGGGATGCCGTTATTGGCCTGCCAATAGGAAAGACCACGATCCGCGTTGTCTCCCTGGAACTCGTTGCCATGCTGCAGAGTGCTCTCAATGGACAGACAGTCAGTTCAGATGATATCATCATGAACACGGGCGGGTCCGGTGAATCATTTTATTGGGTTCGGTGCTTTCCGTTGAAGGATGGAACCGACGCGATTCAGGGAGTTGTTCTGACTTTCACCGATGTGACGGCACGTCGGGCCCTCGAACAAAGCGTTCGCGAGTCTGAGGAGACCCTGCGGAATGTTATTGACGGTATGGGCGATGCACTGATGATCAGCGACCTCCAGGGCCGGGTGTGGGAGGTCAACAAGGAATTCACGCGGATTACCGGCTATTCACGCCGGGACGTACTGGGAATGAGCTTCCCCTATCCCTGGCTCGTCGATGAAGAAATGGCTCGTTTTGTTTCCTGGATTGCCGAGCTTCGGGAGCGGAGTTTCCTTCGGGATTTCGATATGACCTGGCATTCTCAGGACGGGCGGAAGGTCGCCATCAGCATCAATACCAGTCTCCTCCGCAACGCCAGTGGTGAGCCGGTGGCAATGTTGAATATTGCCCGTGATATCAGCGACCGGAAAAAACTCATGACCGAGCTGGAGCGCCGGAACAGGGAACTGGAAACTCTCAATGTGATCTCCGCATCAATCACGACATCGTTCGATCTGGAGGAGGTCCTGAAGAGATCGGGGGAACAGATCAGAGAAGTGATGTCCGCGGCTGTTGTTCTGATTTATCTCAAGGACCCGCGCCGGAATCGACTCTCACTCGGCTGTCATGCCGGGTTGTCAGAGGAGTCGGCCGCCATGATCCGTGAACTTCATCCATCAGAGAGCGCAACCGGGGCCGTCATCACCGCAGGCAAGCCATTGCTGATCTCTTCGGGGCTCTCGGATGATCCAAGAATTACGCGGGAAGGACGGGAGATTCTCCGTACGCTCCAGCTCAACAGTATTGGCGTGATACCTCTTCGATCAAAAGACCATGTTCTTGGCGCCCTTGACGTTGGGTTTCAGGAAGAGCATGACTTTACGGACGACGATCAGCAGTTTCTGGCACTGATCGGAGCACAGCTGGGATCAGCAATTGAGAATGCACAACTCTATGATGAAGTTCGGAGACAGGTCAGGAGACTGACCTCTCTTTCCGAGGTCGGTCGCGGTCTTGCCGGATCACTTGATTTGAAAACAATCCTTTCAACGGTTTACACCGAGGTGAGCAAGGCAATCCCTGCAGAACGCTTCACCTATTTTGTCTATTCTGAAATGAAGGAAACTGTCCTTCCGGTGCTCGAGTTCAGCAATGATCCATCGGACGTGAACAGTATGATCAAGAAGGAAGTCCCCGTCATGAGAGGAGGACCATTCCGGAGGGTCCTCGATCAAAACAGTGCCGTCCTGTTCTCCGCGAATGACACCGAGGGCGCAATGATCATTGCACCGGTGCGATCGGGACAAACGATCGCAGGTTTCCTGGTCGTTCAGGGATCGAGTGCCGATCTCGATGACGATGCTCACTTGCGTCTCTTGGAAAGTATCGCTACCTTGACCGAACTTGCGTTGGACAAGGCTTCCTTGTACGTCGATATCGTCAACAAGTCGAAACAGATTGAGATTAGAAACAAAGAGCTTGACGACTTTACGTATGTCGTCTCGCATGACCTCAAGGAACCGTTGATCAGCATAGAAGGATACAGCAAGATCCTTCTCAAGGAATTCTCGTCCGACATTGGCAGCGAGGGGAAAGAATATCTCGCGTCTCTTGTCAATTCGAGCACGAGACTGAAAAACCTGATTGATGACCTTCTCACCTTGTCCCGACTTGGCAGGGTGACAGAGGCCACTCAGGATGTTTCTCTTTCCCAGACGGTTGCCGAAGTCTTGCAGGATCTTCAATTCACCATCAGGGAAAGAAATGTTGTTGTCGTAGTGGGGGAAAACCTTCCTGTTGTCCGGTACAATCCCACGCAGTTGAGCATTGTCATCCGGAATCTGGTCTCCAATGCCATTAAGTTCAATCGAAGGGACGAGCCGCGGATCTCGATTACCTGTGTCACGACAGACCGGGAACACGTTGTGTCTTTCTCTGATAACGGAATAGGAATTGAGGAAGAATACTTCGAGAAGATATTCATGATTTTTCAAAGACTTCACAGAACAGAAGAATTTCGTGGAACGGGAGCCGGGCTCACCATTGTGAAGAAAATCGTTGAGAATCATGGGGGAATGGTCATTGTCGAGTCAACCCCGAATGAGGGCTCAGTGTTCTCCTTTACAATCCCCCTCAGGCTGGAGCAATGATGAATTCAGCAGAGAATCCCTCGCCCGAGGCGGGGAAGACCGTCAGAATCATGCTCGTGGAGGACAACGTCGAGTTTGCCCGACTTGTGCAGCTGTTCCTCCGGCAATACAAGCCTGAGACCTTTGAAGTTGTGTGGAAGGAAAACGGTACCCAGGCCCTTCAGGATTTTGTCGATGGAGGGCAATACGACGTAATCCTGATGGATTACTTTCTCCCGCAGCAAAACGGATTGGAAGTGACACGCCGGCTGCACGAACGAAACATTCGTGTTCCGATTATTTTCCTGACCGTCAACAAGGATTTCGACCTGGCTGTAGAAGTGTTGAAGCTCGGAGTTGAGGACTACCTTGTGAAGGAGGAGATTACAACACCTGTTCTTCCAAAAACCATCCTCAATGTTCTGGAACGACAAAAGCTCGTCGAGCAGCTCACCTCCCTCGAGGTAACTCAGAAACGCCTCGAGGTAATTCAGGAGATTGTCGTCAAGATTACCCAGGAGATTCGCCTTCCCCTCGATGAGTTGCAGAAGAGTCTTCAAGAACTCGTGAACAGCCACAAGAATGATTCTCTGACCCCCTATCTGACGATCATTCGCGACAATCTGAACCGTCTCGAAGCAAAAATTGTCCGTCTCAAAGCATTGAAGACGGACAAGACTGTTCCTTATATCAAAGACATCAGGATGATTGATCTTTCCGAATAACATCCACTGACGTTTCTTCCTTTCCGCCTGGTTTCAGATGAACCTTACCGTTGCATTGGCGCAGATTGATCCCGCTCTTGGTGATGTGAAGAAGAATATTGATCTTCACATTCGGATGGGCCGTAAGGCAATTGACGGTGGGGCACAGCTGGTCGTTTTTCCCGAGCTGAGTCTTACAGGCTATTCTGTCAAAGACATGAACCTCGGGCTCGCAATCCGGCCCTCGCAACCCCCGGACGTTCTTACCCCGCTTCTCGAACTCAGTAAGGAGATATCGATCCTTGCAGGCGGCATCGAGGAAGATGCATCGTTCCGAATTCACAATGCTGCCTTTCTTTTGGAAGCGGGAAGTATCCGGACGGTGCATCGCAAAGTGTACCCGCCAACGTATGGGATGTTCGAAGAACTCAGGTACTTCAGCCCTGGGACCTCGGTCGAGGTCGTCCATTCACGCGTCGGCACCTTTGGCGTGCTTATTTGTGAAGATCTCTGGCATCTTCCTCTCCCATACCTCCTCGCGGAGCAGGGAGCTCAGGTCATTATCGCCATGGTGGCAAGCCCGACCCGTGTCACCGGTTCTGGTTCAACCCTCGCCATTGCGGAAGCAAACGGTGAAAACCACCGCACCTATGCACGCTTGCTTTCGTGCTATATGATTTTTTGCAATCGTGTCGGCTTTGAAGATGGTCTCAATTTCTGGGGAGCCTCAAGTATTGTCAGCCCAACCGGTTCGATCATCGCCGAGGGAAAGCAGCTCGAAGAGGATCTGGTCCTTGGAACGATAAGTGATAATGAAATCCGCAGAGCCCGTCAATCTTCCCGGCATTTCCTCGACGATGACCCACGAATGGTTCTCAGAGAGCTCGAGAAGCTCGTTCGTAAACCCTCCTGATTAGAATTGCCACAACGTCTCGAAGGCTCAAAGCTTCTCAAGACAGGATCTTTCATTGGTATCGTGTTCCTTCGGGTCTTTGCCCGGCCTCCCGGCCGAGGCCTCGTCTCGAGACGGGAGACTTCGCGGCAAGATTACCAGTCAACTTTCGTCTGCTTGTAAGTCTGGAGCGTTTTTCGTAATTTCGTCGGCAATGAAGCGTCCCGGGAACATCGCACCGCCTCGCTCTATCTCCGCATCCGTTCTCTTTCGGTCCTTGCCGGACTTCTTCGCTATGTGCCGGAATTTCACCCATTCCCGATCAACACGGCACACCCGAGGGCATCGAACATGCCTTCGAAGGGGCCTGATAGCGACATTGTGTCTTCTGGTTTCAAGCATGGGAATCGCCGGAGAACAGGCGGGGGACTCATCCTCACCACCGAGCAATCTTGACCTGATGAGAGAAATTGCGATCGAGATAGGATCGCAGGCGGGAAAAAGCCTTCCGGCAACAGCGAATGATACTGTGTGGACCATTGTCCGGCCCCGGGAGACGGCCTGGTACATCGAATCATTCCTCCTACAGGGAGTGGCCGAGAATGGCTACAAAGTCCTTTCCGGAACCGACGGCAGGCTAACATTAGATTTCGGCCTCACGGAGATCGCCGTGCGATACTCTGATGCCCGGTCTGACGGTCTCTTTGGAGAGACAATTGTTGACCGTGAGGTTGTTGTCACCGTTTCCACCACAATGATCAACCGCATTTCCGGCGAGCTTCTTGTTAACCGGGATATTTCAGGAACGAGACGGGATACTGTGGCTGTCTCCCGGATCAAGTCGTTGGAGAACCCCAACATCACCGTCACCCAGGGAGAGTTGCCGGCCGAAGGCTTTTTCTCCAATTTGGCCGGCCCTCTGATTGTCCTGGGAGCGCTTGGAGTTGCGGTGTATCTGCTGTTTCATGTTCGGAGTTGATAGTGATAACCCCGCTGTCGACTGCAGGGCTGGTCGCTTTCGTTTTCATCAGTGTTGGAGCTCTGACCCTCCAACGGGATGGTTTGTCATTTTCCGCTGAGATAGAAAGTGCAGGGGACACATCCCGGGTTCGCTTTATCGCGGTGGGGGATATCAACCTCGGGCGTGTTGTTGGTCAAAGAATTCTGGAGGGCGACACCCTTTTTCCATTTGTTCATGTG
>DAIPLH010000041.1:2873-5598 GCA_036769325.1 Bacteroidota bacterium | reverse complement strand
CAGAGCTATGATATTGTGTTTGGAAACCTTGAGTGCCAGTTGTCCGATCAGGATGGGGAAACACAACACCCGGGAAACAATCTGATTTTCACGGGGCCTCCCGGAGGGGCTGCATCGCTCAGCAAGGGAGGGTTTACACATGTTTCAACAGCAAACAATCATGCGTTGGACTACGGAGTCGAGGCCCTGGAAGAAACGATCACCAACCTGAGGGATGCCAGGGTTGCCTTTGCGGGAACCGGGATTACGAATGAGGACCTCTATCGGCCACTCCTTTTTGAAATGAACGGAATACGGTTCGCGATGTTCGCATGCACCGACGTTATGAATATCGAAGACAGGTTTTGGACCGCGTACGTGACAGAAGCCGATTCGGCAAAACTGTTTCCACGCATACGCGCGGTTCGCTCTACGGTCGATTTCATTTTTGTGAGCTATCATGGCGGAGGAGAGTATTCTGACAAACCATCGAAGGCGACCCGGCAATTTGCGCATGGAGTTCTCGACGCAGGCGCCGATCTCTTTCTGGGCCATCATCCGCATGTCGTCCAGGGGATTGAACATGTGGGCTCAAAGCTCATCGTCTACTCACTCGGCAATTTTGCGTTCTACCAGCCCTTTGCTTTCTGGACTCAGAGGAGTTTCGCTCTTGAGGCTGAGATTCGCATGGATGAGAGGGGAGCACGCATTGACCGTTACAGCTTGAAACCTTTGATCGCATCCAATCAACCGCAGTTCCTCCAATCCGGTGATGAGCAACAGGCGGTCCACAGACGGATTGATCTGTTATCACGACAATTTCATGAAGGATTGGTATGGCCGAACTGAGGAGGGTGGGCATCATCATGTTCACAGCTTTGATTGCAGCGTGCGGAACAACGCAGGAGGTTGTGGTTCCGACAGCCGAGCAACGGTTTGAACAGGCCTTTGAGCTCTTCAATGATGGCGACTATCAGGATGCGATCGATCAATTCAGCGTCATCACCCTGCAACACCAGGGAAGTTCAGTGGCAGACGATGCGCAGTTTTATCTCGGCGAGAGCCGGTTCGAGCGGAACGAGTATCTTCTTGCCGCATTTGAATACCAGCAGCTCAGAAGAAACATGCCTGCCAGTTCCTTCGTGGCCCAGGCACAATACAAGCTTGCCCTGTGCTATTACAATCTTTCCCCCAAATCATCGCTTGATCAGGAATACTCCTTGAAGGCCATTGATGAATTCCAGCGGCTTGTCGAGTATTATCCGGGCAGCGAGTATGCGCCGTTTGGGGAGGAGAAGATTGTGGAACTTACCGCAAAGCTCGCACGAAAAGAATATGATACTGCCCAGCTCTATGCAACGATGGAATACTACCGCGCCGCGACGCTCTATTATGATTTCGTCATCGAAAGATATCACGACACTGAATACGCCCCTCTCGCGTATCTGGGGAAAGCAGAAGCCCTCCTGGGTCGAAACATGCTTATCGAAGCCCGGAGAACTGTTCTCAAATTCCTTGAGGCGTATCCGAACTCGGAAGACCGCTCAAGCGCCGAGAGACTCCTTGAAAGAATAGAAGACCGTCTGTAGACAGAGGTGGCCATGGAAAAAAGACCTGTAGCTCTTTCGAGAGTTCATATGACCGAGCTTGTTCTTCCCAACGATACCAACCAGCTCGGTAAGCTTCTCGGCGGAAGGCTCATGCATTGGATTGATATCGCAGCTGCAATTTCGGCACAGCGCCACTCTGGAAGAGTCTGCGTCACGGCTTCTGTCGACGAGATAAACTTTCACCTCCCGATCAGTCTTGGTGATGTTGTGACTCTTCAGTCAGGCGTGACCCGTGCTTTCAGGACTTCAATGGAGGTCGGTGTGCTCGTTACGTCACAGAATATTTTCCGAAACGAAGCTGAGCACACCAACAATGCTTACCTCACATTTGTTGCTGTTGACGAAACCGGCCGGCCGGTCCCGGTGCCGGAGGTTATTCCTGAGACCCCTGAAGAGCGATTGAGATATGACGAAGCATTAGGGAGGCGGCAGAGCAGACTCGACCGGCGCCAACATTAGCACTGGTTCTCTCAGCCATATCCTTGAAAGGTTTTCAATCAGACTCTACGAGAATCGGTACCTTTGTTTTCCAACGATCCTCCTCACGTTCTTCATACCAGGCGGTGCTCTGTCACAGGATCCCCGGCCCACCTTCGGACCAAGGATTGATTTCAAACCGGGCTTCACGATCGCATCATTCGTGTTCGTCAAGTCCCCCGAAACAAAGGAAACACGGCTTATCCTTGCACCTCCTGACAAGAGCGAAACAAGTATTTATGAGCTGAATAAGTCGGGCCAACTCTCGCGGCTCGAATCGCGTTCGACCACGGCTCCCGTAGGGACCATGCTCTGGCGACAGCGAGGGTGGCTGGCACTGTTTTCCGCGGACAAGGCAAGTGTTGAGCTCACGCGTTTCTTCGGCAGGAACCCTCAATTGCACGTTGTCAATGTCCCTCCTGACACAGACAACATCGATCTGGAGGACATCACGAACGACAACAAGGATGATTTGCTGGTCTTCGGAAAAAGGACCGTGGGAATAACCGTCTATCGGGGAACGGCGGACGGCTTCTCTTCCAAGGCGATTTCTCTTTTGCCGGAAGTCTCTGTGAGTGACATGGTGATCACTGACCTCAACGGTGACCTGATCAAGGATATCTTCGTGGGCAACACACGCCCGCCGAAGCCCGAAGGCG
>DAIPLH010000041.1:614-2863 GCA_036769325.1 Bacteroidota bacterium | reverse complement strand
ATATCTTCGTTTCGGATTGGCTGTCAAACAAGGTAGTCCTCTACCTTGGGATCGGAAGAGGGATTTTTTCCGAACAGGTCTCCGTGGAACTCCCTGGTGAGCCAGCTGACCTCGCATTATACAGAGACGGTTCGAAAAGGGGTCGCATTGCCGTGACCATTCCGGATTTGAGGCAACTCCAGGTCTTTACCGTGAATGCCCTGGGGGAATTCAGGTCGGAAGCAACGCTCCGCTGCCCCGGGACCCCCACAGGCGTGCGGTTTGCAGATGTGAACGCAGACGGCCTTATAGATCTTGTGACTGCGACCGAGAATGAACTGATTGTCTTCCCTGGTGGAAGTGAACAGCCATTCCGGGAACCATCAGTGTTTGCAGCAGGGGGGGTCATCTCAGACTGGGTCTTAACCGATGTTGACGGTGACGATCTTGTGGACGCCGCTATTATAACGACGAACCCCTCCAAAATTACAATCCTTGGAAACTCATCGTTTCATGGGACGGTCGACTGGCCGTCGACCTACGGTGTTGGCCGGTCGCCGCGAGGGCTCACAACCGGGGATTTCAACGGGGATGGAAGGATCGATGCGGGGGTCGTGTGCTCGGTGTCGGGAACGCTTTGCCTTCTGCTGAATCAGGGGGAGGGACGAATGACCGGGCCGATTTTTGCCCATGTTGCGTCGAATCCGATTTCTGTGAAAGCTGTTGCGGAGGGAAAAGGAGCTTCGACAACATTTGTGCTTTCACATTATCCTTCAACCCAGGTTACAGTTGTCCAGAGGCGGGACGACTTCAGATTCTCATCCTTTGCAATTCCTACAGCCGGCAATCCATTTGTCCTCTCAGCGGAAATCGATCGCTCGCGCCATACTCTCTCGTTTCTTACGACCAATAGGACGGATGAGCAGGAGAATATTTCTCTCTCACTGTTCGACGAAATCTCCGAGGATCAGTTTATTGAAACCAGCCTTCAACCAAGTCCCTCGAAGAGTGTCACTTCAATTGCATCATTTGACATGACCGGGGACAACGAAATGGATCTTGTATTTACAACCTTCGAAAGGAACCGGGATCAATCATCCGTTTCGGTCTCAAGAGGAATTGACCGGTCCTCCTTTTCACCGTATGAAAAGGTATTCTCGTTCCCGGATTCTGCCGGAACCGTCCGCTTTATCCGGTCTGCGTTCCTGGACAGCGATTCACGGCCAGACATCATCGCTATTCTGGGCAAACCCATGGCTTGCCTTCTCCTGCTTTATGGCAATGGGACGGGAGGAATCAGGGATTCTGTCCAGTGGATCAGAGATGTTGACATCCCTGATGGGGACGCTCTCATTGTGGAGGATCTCAACAACGATGGCAACATGGACCTTTGCTTTATCGATCTTCAGACACAACGGATAGTCGCCCTTTATGGAAAGGGGGGTGGAGAATTTGGAATGAGAAAACCGATACATTCTGCCGAAGGCATTGTTGCGCTGTCTGTTGCTTCGTTCCTAACCGCTCCTGTCAAGGACCTGATCATCTCTCACGAAGCAAACGGAACCATTTCCCTTGTGAGAAATCCTTTCTGATCTCCATGCTCAGGCTCTACGGATTCCTTTCATTTGTCGTGATCATGGTCGTTCCGGGATCTGAACACGCGAACAGCCAGGTTGCAACAAGTGACTCGACTATCAAATGCTCTTTTCCCTCTGCAGCAGGGGCGATACTTCGCCAGCCCGGCTCACCGACCTCTCAGCGGCAGGAACGGCAGAAGTCTATTCTTGCGGGAAATTTCCGGGTCCACTATGACACCTCAGGCGCCCATGCACCTGCATTTCTGGACGAGTTTTCGCGTCCCATCCCGGGAACCGCCGATGCATTTGCCGATTCGGCCGCATCAATTGCGAATTCCGCCTGGAATTACCAGACAACATCCCTCAGTTATCTTCCACCACCGGTTGATGGCGGACTGGGAGGTGGACCGGAATATGATGTCTATATCCTGCACCTCGGTTCACTCTACGGAAGTACATTCCCGGAAACACCAATCGACAACAAACCCGATGGAGTACGGTATTCAACGTACATGGAGATAGACAATGACTTTGTTTTCGTGAATCCTCCTCCCAACAGAGGACTGCCTGCACTCCGTGTTACGCTCGCTCATGAGCTCTTTCATGCAATCCAAATAGGGGGATATGGGTTGTGGCAGCAGCACATCTATTTTTATGAAATGACGGCAACCTGGATGGAGGATGTGCTTTTCG
>DAIPLH010000041.1:0-604 GCA_036769325.1 Bacteroidota bacterium | reverse complement strand
TGGATGATTACATTCAGTATCTGTTTGCCGGAGAGTCGCAGTTTTCCCGCCCTGACCTGCCATTCACCTCGTCCACCCTGATCATGTATAGCCGGGCAGTCTGGGGACATTTTCTCGAAAAGCGTTTCGGACGCGATGCTGTTCGTACCACCTGGGAATTCTCGCTACAGGATGACGTGTCACCACTCACCGCGATGGACCTGACGCTTCAGACGACAACGTACCAGTCAAACCTGAGGGATGCATTCTCTGAGTGGACCCTGTGGAATTACTTTACCGGGAGCCGGTTTGACCCTGAATATTATCCCGAAGGAGACCGATACCCGTTGATCATGGAGAGTAGTGTTGTGTTCAGCGAGCCACTGGATACGCTCGGGGGTTCTCTTCCGCCCCTGGCTTCGATGTATTATCATGTTACATCAGGTGGAGCGCCGCTTGAACTGGCTGCCTCAAATCTGGATCTGACCGCAGCGGAGGCGGGGCTCATCGACGATAAGGAATTTTCCTATTTCCTGAGTTCAGGGGAGACTGACCCCGATTACCAGGCAACACTGTCAGGTGTTTATGTAAAGACAGCCGTCGACAACCCATACACCTGGCACAC
>DAIPLH010000040.1:10054-12878 GCA_036769325.1 Bacteroidota bacterium | reverse complement strand
CAGGCGGGAGAGGTCGAATGTAATCTTGGATCCGGCCAGCGAAACCTCATTTCTCTCGCGAACGACGCCACACGCGGGAAGAAGAGCAAGTGCCAGAGGAATAACCAGGTTGCTTCCAGGACGAAGCATGATATGGTTCAGTGTTAGGAGTCGGTTCGGACCCGGTCTGAACACTCCGCCGGACTCACTCGGTGCGCGGTGGAGCAGTATTTGGGTCGGTCACGACGGTAACTCCGGTGACGAAATAGGGTGTTTCAGCAAACCAGGAAACGGGGATGCCGACATGCTCTTCGTAGTTCAGCCGGACGTGATGGCCGAGGTGTTCCTGAATCTGCTTTGTGACCTCATCGTCACGGACGGAAAAATAAAACCTCTCGCTCAACGCTCCCGGAAGGTTCACCATGGCCAGTTCGCCTTCCCAGGTCTTGAAAATCCATCCCTTGTGAGAGAATTTCTGAACGTAGCCCACTCGCTCACCACTGGAGTAGACGAAGGTGAGCGCAAGGAATGTCCAAAGGGTGAATCCGACAACAATCGTTGCAATGGAAATCAGGAGGAATTTTTTCATGGTTCTTGATGGATGTTGGTTGATCGGACCCCTGACAGGGGATGAGAATCGTAAACAGTTGAGAAAAGGTGGGAAAGCAATGCCGACTGATTGTCGAAAGGTAGCGAGAATGGAAAGAAGATTCAAGAATCGGAACAGAGGGGTAGTGATCACGTTCCTTCGCGTTTTTGTCCGAAGGACCCCTTTGGGGAGTCTTCGCGGCAGGATCAGGGTTTACCACTGCGAACGAACTCCGACAATTGACTATCATTCCCCATTTGGATAGCTTGGGGTCACATTTCCTCCCTTCTCACAGTGATCTGCACAAGAAAACACAACATCATTATTCTTTTCTTCGTCGCCCTCCTGACCCCGGCGTCGGTACGTGCACAGCAGATTGACTCACCCGGACTCTTCCATTATCCTGCACTTCTTCCCGAGGGCGATCTTCGGTGGGCACTGGCCGTCGAATTTGCCAAGATTCCGGAAGACATTATTGAAGAAGCCGCGTTCGTTCGCGCGCCGATGTTTAAAGTTGCGGCGCGGTACGGGTTGCCTGAGAATCTTGTCCTGAACGGACAGATCGCGACCCAGATCATCAACAACCAATTCACTCTGGGATTAGGCTGGGTGTACGCGCGGGATCAGTTTCATATCGGAGTGGATTACGGAGTGGCCTACTGGTTTGGCTCCCTCGAAATCCAGGGGTTCGACAACTCGGCGAATGGATGGATCAACTATCCCGGCGTCTCTGCCGGCTACGACTTCGGCATCCTGGCGGTGACCGCGCGCGGCGAGCTGAACCTCGTCACGTCGCTCTCAACATTTACAGGTGACCTTGAGATATCCACCGACAACAATTTTTTCAACGGGTATGCACTATCGGTGTTGGTCGAACAACCGCTCTACCGTCAGAAGTATCTCACCCTTGGATTCCGGATGAATCACATAAAATTCTATTGGCCCACCTGGCCTTTGTTTCCGACCTTTAATCGGTACTATTACATTCCGGAGTTCATCGTAGGATTCCGTCTATGAACAGGATATCGCATATTCTTCTCCTTGGTTTCCTCGGCTTTGGATGTTCGAACGAAGTGGAGGTCCTCATCCCCCAACTCGGAGATGGAGGATTTCTGTCGGAGGCAAGACCGCTCTCCGATGAGCAGAAAGCCAGAATGGATGGAATCTACTCCGTAATAGCGGGAAGCGACCGATTCGGGACGAGCGTCGTCCTCAAATGGGCCGGCGAGAGGTTATCGATCTTTACAGGCGTGGACGTGGGACAGTTCGTCCTGCTTGGTGGACACCTGGACACAGTGTTGGTCTTTCAGGGTTACTGGCGAAAGCTCGTGAATGAGGAAACCGGCATCGTCCAGTTCTACGTCGCGCGAGATGAGGGAGGAAGGTTTATCATTGGAGATACAACAGGGTCCCCCGGGGCGGTGATCAGGATGCAGGGTGGATACGGAGATGGAAACGCAGTGCCATCGCTACCTCTGGTCCTGGAGTTTCAACGAGCCATTGCTCCGGAATTGCTGACGGGGGATTTCCATATCCTTGCGCATCGGGCAGGCGGGCGGACGGCTGACTATCTCCCGGCGTCGGAGAATACCGTTGAAATGATCCGGATTGCCGAGCAGTACGGCGCGACCGGCATTGAGATTGATGTCCGTCTGACAAAGGACGGCGTGGCGGTGTTGTATCACGACGGCAGTCTGAACCCGCGTCTCACACAGAAAACCCCTCTGGTTGGGGGAGTTGAAGATTACTCCTATATCCAGCTATATGCGGCGATTCGCCTCATCAATGGTGAGCGGATCCCGACTCTGCAGGAGGCGCTGGATGTTGTGCTTGACGAGACCAATCTCACCTTTGTGTGGCTCGATACGAAAACAGAAGGAAGAAATATTGTTGAAGTGATGGTCCCTATTCAGGCCGACATTCTTGCACGTGCCCAGGCTATGGGTCGCTCGCTCGAAATCAGAATCGGGATGCCGACACAGGAGGTCTACGATGAAGTCCTGCGGTATCCTGGTTACACTGATCTGCCGACACTCTGCGAGCTCAGCATCGAGCAAGCACGCACCGTCAATGCCGGTGTGTGGGCGCCCCGATGGAGTGAAGGCACGCAAAATGCCAATGTGGCGGCAATGCATGGCGAGGGGCGGGAGGTGTTTGTCTGGACCCTTGATGTTCCACAGTATATCAATCAGTTCCTGATTGAGGGGGACTTCGACGGTATTCTGACGAACTATCCGAGCGCTGTTGCCTACTATT
>DAIPLH010000040.1:8653-10044 GCA_036769325.1 Bacteroidota bacterium | reverse complement strand
CACAAAAGCACGGTAATCCTGGTTCTTCTCCTCTGTGTCCCTTTCGCTCCGCTGTTTGGCCAGGAGGGCGAGGTCGTCCACACCCTGTATGTTCACGTGGGCGGTGGATTCACCCGCAATGTATCTGATTTTGATGTGGTTCCTGAAGGGCTGGACCGCAGTGGAATGTTTGGCACTGTGCGGGTGATGTGGAAACCTGAACACCTCCTGAGTTTCGGTATCGAATCAGGCTTTCAGCGGATATATGCCGTCGATATTTCCAATGCCCCCTCGCCTGTCGGTCCGATCAGCGGAAACAGTGTTCTCAACGCGATCCCCGTGATGCTCGTCTTCTCGATGCCTGTAATCGATCATTTTGAGGCATACGTTGGAGGGGGGTTTGGTTTCCTCAACTCAACCGTGGAATTCCTGGGAGATAAGACTGTCTCCAGTGCTTACACGCCAGTCTTGATGGCCGCAGGCTCATACTTTGTTCCCCTCTCGGACGAACTCAGGCTTGGCGGAGAATTACGCTACGTCTACTACGACCGGTTTGTCGACCAGAACCTCGGCATTCAGGTCCTTCTTTCCTATCGCCTCACAAGCTGGTAGGCGCTGAGGCGCGTCCTTCGTTAGAAGAAATCGCAGAGGCGCGGAGTTCGCAGAGAACACGCGGAGTGGTGTTCACAAAACAAGCTGGGGTTTTTTCTGCGTTGAATTACTCTTGCCCGGGCTCCCCGACTTCTTCGCCCTAAGCGGGCACTCCTCAAAAGGAAAAAACTTCAGAACGCCTGCTGGACGTCGAAATACACGCCGCTTGTGTGCTTGCCAAAACCCATATCAAACCGGATATCAAGCTTCTCAACAAGATCAAACCTGTAGCGCAGGCCGAACCCATAGTTCGGTAGGAGATGTTTGAACCTGAAATCCTTGACGTCGGGGACCACCTCTCCGGCACCGACAAACGCAACAAAGCCGATACGCCAGATGAGGTTCGTCCTGTACTCACCCTGGCCTGCGATGTAGAAGTGGTCGCGGTAGCGACCCTGGTAGTAGCCGCGCATGATCGTCTTGCTGCCCATAAGCGCCATGTCGTAAAACGGCGCTCCCGAAGAAGCCGAAACGGCGTAACCCTGGATACCAAGTACGTGTTGGTTTTCGGGTCCCACTGAGTAGTATCCGCGTAGATCAGCCTCATACTTGTTGTAGTCGAAGTCACTCCCCCAGGCCTTGCTGTAATAGACCGCGCGCAATTCGTTCAGGAAACCGAATGTCGGATAAAAGCGATGGTCACGCGTGTCCCAGGCAAAAACTCCACCGAGCCCGAAACTTGTTCCTCCCATCGTCCCTGGGATCGAAGGATCCGAAAGGAACGGACTTGTTTGCGCATCAAGGATAGTCCGGTGAAGATA
>DAIPLH010000040.1:0-8643 GCA_036769325.1 Bacteroidota bacterium | reverse complement strand
CGGAATGTCTCCGAGATCTGCGGCTGCACGTTGAGTTGCATAACTATGCTCTCATGGTTGTAATCCGGGTTGCTGATCTCCTCGCTGTTCGGTCCGATTCCATAGAACTTATCGATGTAATTGCCGAAGCTGAAGTAGGAATAGATGTAGAGCTTCCTCCCAAGATAGAACTCCGGAATGATGGTCACATCGAACTGGTCGTTGATACTGTAGTAGGCGGAAGGCGTGATGCTCGATGGTTTAATGGTGGAGTCGGGAGAGAAGCGAAAGAAGACGAATCCGCCGAGCCCGAACGCCAGGTTTGTTTCCGGCGAATAGAAGACATAAGGATATGCGATCCATCCGAAACTGGCCGGACCCACAATCGAATCCGGTTTTTCAGGGTTCTGTGCTCTGCCCGTTGCAAAGCACTGGAAGAGCAGGAACAACGAAATGGATATTTTGCTGAGAAGGTTCATCTTGGTTGATTCGCGTCAATTCGCGGTTGCTCTTTTTGGTTGAACCTCGAATTCACGCGAATTCGAGGTTACATCCGCATCCGGAAAAAAAAGGGGAGATCCATGCAGGATGTCCCCTTCGAAGGTCAGGAAGTCCTTCTTAGTACTGCTGCCACACAAATCCGACGCTGACTCCATAGTATGCGAGCTTCATGTCCGACCCGGCGAGATCCTCTCCCGTGAATGAGTACGTAAACCTCCCCTGCAAAAGCAGCGCGGTTTCACGATTCAGCGGAACAACGGCTCCGAGTTCAGGCATTACTCCCCACTCCCAGCTATCGTCGTCGAGGACGACAATGCCTATCCCATAGCGACGGAGGACGGCGATGCCGCCGGCATTAACCCCAAGGTACGGTCTGATATTCCCGCGATCACCGAGATAATAGTGAGCATTGAGCATAATGGGGAAGGAATTGACCCACCGATCCTGGGTTCCCGATGCCGCACCGTGTTCCAGCTGGATGGTTCGGTCCGTGCGTTCGCTGAATACCTGCCACCCGAACAGGAGCCCGCCAGTCATGTTACGGCTGATTTCCTTCCTGAAGGTCAGACTGAAACCCAGCCAGCTGGGGTCTTCGATGAATTCCTTCAGGTCGCCGGCGGGAATCGAAACATCATATGTTGCCCCTGTAAACCAGTCCTGTGCCTGAGCCCCTGAAGGCGCAAGCAACACCACTACAGCCAGAGTCCCCAGCACCAAAAGTCTGAACATTCTCATTATTGTACTCCGTTGCGAGGTAGGTGAATTCATTTTCCGTCTCCCAGGTATGGGGACTGTTCAAACGCCTGATGAATTCCGTCGTGAACCCTTGCTGTGAGACTGGCGTTCGTTGAACCCTCCAAAACCCCGTTGATCCCCGCAACCCAGATTGCATTGGGCTCGGCGCGATTCTGCCTGTCGATCATCACAATCAGGAACGTTCCGGTCTGGTAGGAGTATGCAACCGGATAGCACCAGCCATAATAGTAGGGATAGTAGGTGGGATAGCACCCGCCACTGACCCAGGTTGAAGAAGTCTTGAATGCGACCATGATGACGTCAGCCATGGTTGTGTCTTCACCAAGGTTGGTGAAACCGAGCTCCGTCATGTTTTCGTCGATTACGTCCAGGACATTCTCTGCATCAGATCCGACTTGCATCGATGAATCATTCAGATCGAAAATCATTCGAGGCATTGCGTAATCCAGTTTCGTGGCGAAATTTGCATCAGCCTCGAAGAACGTCGCAATGACGTCCAGATCAGACACTGAAAGCTCATCGCCAGGGTAACACGATATAAAGAATGCTGATGAAGCGAACACGATCGCCGCGAGGAGTGGGGTGATCCGACTCCAGGCAGGTTTCTTCCGTAATGAAAGCATTGTTGGTCTCTCCTTTTTGACGTTCGTTACCATTCCTTGAGTCACCACTACTTCATCGGTGGAAAATTGTCAAGCAGCTTTGCCGCTGCCAGGTTCAACTTTGCCTCACGATCCTCGGGCGAGGCGTCCTGATCTACAGTTCCCTGTGCCTCTCCGCGCCAGATAAGTTGCTTGGTTGCGGGCTCAATGATGTCGAGGATCAGCGTGCCCTGCGTGTACTGGTAGACGCTGACATTTCTTCCGCCCCAGTAAGGACTTGGATACCCATAACCCCAATCGGTTACATTGATCTTGTCGTCAACGCCCACATGATAGATCATGACGAAGTCCGGATTTGCCTCGTTCATTTCGTATCCCTTGGTCTCAAGCTCCCTGTTCACAGCAGATTTGATTCTCTTGTCAAGCAAAGTATTCTGTTCAACAGCAGTCTTTGCATTGCCGACAGGTATGGCGCCCACTGCCATCCAACTGAATGTTTTGAGCTTCGTGAAGTCCGCTTCCTTATCGTAATCGTGCGTGACAGAAATGGACGGGCCACATCCGATGACGACAACCGACACAAGTGCAATCAATAGCATACTTCTCATACTTCCTCCGTGTGATAGTTTGAACTCATATTCATCAAATCTCAAGGAACAGGCCGCCGGTGACCGCTCCCTGCAGGATTGCTGTTCCTCCGCTGACCCCTACGGTACACCCACTTCCACCGCAGAACATGGCGCCGCTTGACCATTGGATGGGTATCAAGAGGGATGCCTGTCCACGCAGGCCAAAGTTGTCACCAATGTAAACTTTCAGTCCTCCGTTGAGTCCAAAGGCAAGGCGCCAGACGCTCGTCGAACCCGGCCCTTCCGGGTCGAAATTCACCGCGCCAACTGAGAGGCCACCGTACGGAGTGAGTGCCTTTCCCGACGACGGAGCTTCGTACATTGCCCCCGCCTGAATGTAGTGGACGGTCATATCGAATTCACCGGCCGAAATCCCGCCTCCCAACGTCTTTATTGAAACGCTGGTAGCCTGGTTGAGGTAGGAGACTTCAAAGCGAATCGTCTCTTCCACCTTATATCCTAACGAAGCCCCCCAGTTTACCGCCTCTTCAATAGATGCCTCGATTGGAGTGCCATCAGGCAAGAATCCCTCCACACTCCCCCAGAACTGATAACCGGCGTAACCAGAAATCTGAATGCGTCCCTGTCCGTTTGCAGCCGGGGTGCCAACCATAAGGAAAATGATGGTGGCGAAAACAAGGGAGAATCGACGGGTGGATATCAGCTTCATAGGGTTGGCCAGTGAGAAAATTGTCGAAAAGAGGCCCTCAGAGCACCGGTCACAGCTTTCGAATTGAAAGAAGCTTGAAGGGACGCAGTGAAGGTATCGAATTGTTCAGTACCCTTCAAGTCCGGGCGGAAGTTTATTGGCCTCTGTCCACTCCTGACTGTCCCTCCCCATCGATTGGCAATGATTCCCCCGTACTTCACGTACGATCGGTCGTCAAGTTTCACTCCCTACCACCTTCGGAAGAATTCTCTCTACCCCTTCCGCCGAAGGAGGCCGGAGAATGCCGGTCGCCATCCCTGGTGACGGATGAAATCTCGGGTTGCTCTTCTCTGGAGGGTAACGCGAAGTCAGGCTGGACCAATCGATCCAAAATGTGGCAGGGCCAGGATGGTGGGAGATCCTGATTTACCGGAGCAAACGAATCGTGTCCGGAATGAACGAGAGCATTGTACTTGAAAAAGGGACAAATTGCAAACATGGGCGAGTTGACACCACTACGCCGCGGGGTTGAAATCAAGCGGCCGCCTTGTTGGGCCTAGCTTGTTCCCTGAATGTTGAACACCTACGGTGTTCCGATTGGTGTGGTAGCTATGATGGTTCTAGAATCGTTCAACTCCTATGGAGTTGATGAAAGGGACGTGAGCAAGCCTGATGGAATTACAAGGTCTTGGACTTGATCAGCTTACCCCTGCCGGGTGGAAAATCGATGCGGCCTACGGATCACCCATATTCGACCCCGTAGGGGTCGAACGCTTCTCTTGCTTCGTTCCCTGGTGTGTTGAACACTTACGGTGTTCCGATTGGTGTGGTAGCCATGATGGTTCTACAAGTGTTCAACTCCTACGGAGTTGACCCGTACGGTCTGGCAAATCAGCGGATACTGATCACGGTGCCAGCTCCGGATCGCGCGCCATGTCGACCCCGTAGGGGTCGAACGCTTCTAGAACAACCAGGGCACGTCGACGCCACAACCCCGTAGGGGTTGAACATCCTACGGAGTTGATGATGCGATCCTGTACGTGCAAATCAGAGGGTTAACGATCAGAAATACAGCACGGCCACCAAGCCAACAGCGTTTACGCGTGCCGGCTGTGAAAACCAGTTGTTCTGACGGGAGTAATACGCTTCAAAAGCAAGCATGCGAATAATGGGAAACGTAATTCCGACCTGATATTGGACTCTGCTCCAGGACTTGTATCGTGTGTCATAAAAAATCTCTCCAGATGCAAACGGAATAATCGAATAGCCGGAGACAATCTCCGTGTCTTTCTCGAATTTCAGTCTGGTCCGGTATCGTGTAGAGTAGTTTCCCTCAACCCAGCGCAGATCGAACCGGGTTCTAAGAGATGCCAGGGCATCAAACGGCAGTGAAGCTCTTCCCGTTGCCTCGACTACTCCTCTCCATTCCTCAGACAACGCTTCACTTGATTGAAGGCTCCAGGAATGCCGGATACCGACCCTGAAGTGGAGGAACCTGTATCTGTCGATGTCATGGGTTGCGGACAGTTGCTTTCGAAAAATCGGCAGGATCCCCATTTCGATATGTGCGCCAACCTGACTCTCCGCATAGTTGTCGTCCTCTGAAAAAGAAGGTGCAAACAAAAGGAAAAGGCGGTATTTGGCATCGAACCGGTAGAACGCGTTGATCTCCGGCCAGACCTCGTTGCGTGTTTGGTCCTGGGCACGCGCATCGGACGGAAAGAAGGGAAGGGTGGAAAGGGTCACCACGAAGGCGCAAAGGCACAAAGAAAAGAATTTGGATCGAGAAGAGAGAAGAAGTCGACAAACACTGACAGGATCAGTTTTTCGTCCAACAGATCATCCGGTTTCGTGTCTTCGTGCCTTTGTCCGAAGGACTCCCTTCGGGAGTGGTAAATTTTAACCTAAGATCCAGTTGTATCCGGCTGTTATCGAGAAGCTCGGGGAATCGACATGAAGGACATAATATTTTCCCGCGACCTCAAAGCCACTCTTTTGGAATCCCACGCCGATGGGGAGCATGAACCTCCACTCTGTTCCGGATGTGGTTATCAGAGCCCCGGTGTAATCGAACATATACGCATCGGTTCCTGCCTCGATCGTAGCAAAGAAGGACGGTGCGATGTAGAATTTTCCTCCGGCGAGGAATCGAAATGCTTTTGCTTCCGCCATCAAAGTCGGTCCGAGATCCTTGCTTGACCAGACAGTATAACCGGCTGTTATGGTGAACGCCGTGCGTGAGTCGACCCCGTATTGAAAACGAGCAAAGCCGCCGTAACCGATGCCTGCAATGTCGGCAAAATCCCCAACAGGAATCGAGAGCTCTGCACCGACACCAATGGAATTCTTGAAAATCCCTGGTTCTCCCTGAGCGAGCAATGTTGGACTCATGATCAGTAAGCAGACGACCGCACCCAGTGTTTGTCGCATGATGTCCTCTCGGAGATGTGTGAATGAAGTTGCCGGAGATGCTCTGACAGGCTCAATATATGAATATTGATTGTTGTTGTCCCGTCGAAACGTAACGGACTCGTCCGACATCGGTTGCGTTTATCAGATTCTTCGCTTAGATTAACCCACCTTTCTTACCTCTCTCTTCTTTGAGGTCTATTCTTTATGAAACTCTTCTTCAAGTCGTTCCCATTGTTGATCATGATCACCCTGTCTGCTCCCGTTCTCCATGGCCAGGAAACCAATCTCTGGAACCAGCAGTATGGAACACGTTCAACGCTGCTCGGCGGAGCCGTGATCGGAAGTGTCTCTGACCTTAGCGCCACTTATTACAACCCGGGCGCGTTGGCGCTCTTCAAGGAAGCTTCCTTGCTCTTGAGTGCGAAGGGCTATGAATATAGCCAACAGGTTATCGAGGGTGGGGCGGGGGATGGGAGAGACCTGACGTCCTCTTCAATCAAGCCGTTGCCGGACCTCGTAGCGAGTTCCCTTCCGTTCGACTGGCTTGGAGAACAGAGCCTGGCATTTTCGATCCTCGTTCGGAAGAGAGCTGACATAGATCTTCAAACGAGGGGACCGGTGACTCCTCTTACCACGGGAGGACAGGCCGCAGCGGAATTGATATTTGTAAACAACCTGAGCGAGTTCTGGGGAGGACTTACGTGGAGCACTCTCCTGAACGAGAATATCGGTTTTGGCGTGACAACCTATCTCGCGATCCGGGACCAGGACCGTCGAACACAACTCTTTTCTGAAGAACTTGAACAAACAGGTGAGGTTGCCTCCTCAATCTACATCAACGATTTTACCTATATACACTATCGGTTGCTCTGGAAAGCGGGAATCGGCGCCAAATTTGATCCACTCACGATCGGCGCGACCATCACAACCCCTGGCGTCGGCGTGACCGGCTCAGGGTCGGCTCTGGCAAATTTTGCCTCCTCGGGGTTTGATTACGACGGTGACGGGCAAGAGGATGATGTCCTGACAGTGAGTTACAAGGATGACCTTACTGCCGATTACCATTCGTCCTGGTCCTATGGACTGGGGGGATCCTATCGCATTGGTAATGGGAGGATTCATTTAAGCGGTGAATTCATAGACGGGGTGGAGAGGTTCGAGCTTCTGGGGACCGGGGAATTTGTCTCGCAGAGCAGCGGAGACACGGTTTCGAGCAACCTGACGCATGAAACAAAAGACATTTTCAACTATGCGATCGGAGTTGAGTACAAGTTCGGTGAAGTGACCTCCGGCTACGCCAGCTATTCGACTGATTTTGCTGCAGCGGTTCAAGGCAGCACCTCAACGCTGTCCATCGTGAACTACGATGTCTCTCACCTGGCGGCCGGAGTCGCATTCAGGGTCGCACGATGGGACCTCGTTGTGGGTGCAGTCTACGCGTTTGGAAGGGATAAGCTTGGAAACGCGGTCACGCCCCTCAGTGAGGATGCTAGTTCGGAACTGATTGACCGCTTAGAGGGCTCCGAGGTTGTATTCAAGAGAATCCGCTTACTCTTTGGGTTCTCCTTTGCCCTTTGACCTGCCTCCTTCCGATCCCGATCATACTATCTCCACGGCGGCCTAAAAAGGAACACTTCGATGAAGGAACGAACAAATCACGAAACTATCACAAGAACCGCGATAGAGACGACAATACGGGTCGGTCTTATCGCCCTGCTCGTTGTCTGGTGTTTCAGGATTCTTGAGCCATTCACTATTCCGATACTATGGGGGTTGATCATAGCCATTGCGATTTTTCCCATCTACAACTGGCTTCAGAAGCTCATTGGAGGTCGCCCGAAGCTTGCGGCAACAATCATTTCAGGAAGCCTCCTGCTGGTCATCGTTGTGGTCGGGCTCCTGATCATCGATTCACTGATGGGCGGAGCGTCAGGCGTCCGAGAGAGTATACAGGGGGACATCGTGATCCCGCCACCCCCTGAAGGTCTGATATCATGGCCGATCATCGGGAAGCCGATTGCGGATATCTGGAACCTGGCGCGGACAAACCTCGCCGGAGTGTTGTCTGACTTTGCGCCACAGCTGAAGATTCTCGCCCTCTGGCTTCTCGAGTCCATCATGGGAATCGGTGCGGCATTCCTCACATTCATTCTTTCGACAATCATTGCCGGCGTGTTTCTTGCTACGTCGGCGTCAGGCTCCAAGGTTGCCAAAGAGATCGGCGTGAGACTGATGGGCGATCGGGGGGACGAGTTTATCAGGGATGCTGAGGCGACGGTAAGAAATGTTGCAACGGGAGTGCTTGGTGTTGCGCTTGTTCAGGCAATGATTGCCGGGCTCGGTTTCTTGGTCGCAGGAGTGCCCGCCGCGGGGCTCTGGACGATTCTCTGCGTCTTCCTTTCCGTCATTCAGATTGGCATCGGACCCGTTGCCATTCCGATCGCCATCTACATGTTCTACACATCGGATACGGTTACGGCAACACTGCTGGCGATCTGGCTCGCCTTCGCGCTTGTCATCGACAATGTTCTCAAGCCGATTCTGCTTGGTCGCAAAGCTCCTGTTCCGATGCTGGTTGTGTTTCTGGGAGCCATTGGTGGATTCATCCTCTCCGGGATTATCGGCCTCTTTGTTGGCGCGGTTGTTCTTTCCCTCGGCTATAAGCTCTTCTTTGCGTGGTTAAGGGATCCGGACTGACGCGAACTGTCTCATCCGTTCGACATCATCACTCTTCATCGACCACCCATGAGTCGAGCAGTTTCTCCGACATGTTCGCGATGAATCGCGAAGGCTTGGAGAGAACTAATCCGCTCTCCCTGTCATAGACGTTGATCGGATAGGTAATAAACAGGTTCTCCTTCGCCCGGGTGCACGCGACGTACATCAGTCGCCGCTCCTCTTCCATTGCCTCGTCATTCATTGCCGCACGGATACTCGGAAAGCGCCCTTCAAGCGCATAGATCACGAACACCGAATGCCACTCAAGCCCCTTCGCACTGTGAATCGTTGAGAGGACCAGCTTTTCATCGTCACTTCCTCCGGGAGTAATGTCGGTGATGCTCTCGGTCGGCGACTTGCCCTGATCCAGGTAGTCGCTGATCAGATGCAGCACCGT
>DAIPLH010000357.1:0-3597 GCA_036769325.1 Bacteroidota bacterium | reverse complement strand
GATTGCCTCGACGTCCTCGCCCAGCAGATTGTTGCCATGGTCAGTGTTGAAGGACGGGATCCCGATGGATTGTTTGACATGGTCCGCCGGTCATTTTGCTACGAAACATTGTCACTGGATCTGTTCAATGGCGTTCTGGAAATGCTCAGCGGACGCTACGAACGCGGTGCCCTGCGGGAACTGCGTGCGCGCATCTCGTGGGACAAGCGGAACAATCTGCTTCGTCCTCTGCCCGGCAGTTCGCATCTCGCAATCTCCGGTGCAGGAACAATCGCAGACCGTGGGTATTATGGCGTCTACCTCGAAGACGGAAAAACAAAACTCGGCGAAATCGATGAGGAATTTGTCTTCGAAAGCAGGACAGGCGATGCGTTCGTCCTCGGAACAGACACGTGGCGGATCACATCCATTGACACAAGCAGGATGACCGTTGTCCCCGCTCCCGGGGAGCCCGCACGAATGCCATTCTGGCGCGGCGAGGGAATCGGGCGGAGTTTTGAACTGGGGCAATTGATGGGCCAATTCAGACGTGAAATGTCTAACCGTCCGGATGACCCTTCGTCATTGCAATGGTTGCAGACAGCATTCCCAATGGATCACGATGCGGCATGGAATATTCATGAGTATTTTCGAAAACAGCACCAGATCGCCGGCGTCATCCCTCACGACAAATTGATTTTGATTGAAGGGTTCAGAGACGAGATTGGAGACTCGCGCATCGTGGTTCACTCCTGCTTCGGACGACGCGTGAATGGATTGTTGGGGCTCCTCTTCCTCAGAAAACTCGGGCAGCAATCGGGCAGCGTGCCTCAAATGCTGTATAACGACGATGGTATCCTCTTCCGCTGTGCGGACACAGACCAAATCCCCGTTGACTTTCTGAACGATCTGGATGCCGGAAACGCTACTGACATCGTGATTGAAGAAATGCTGAACTCGCCGCTGTTTGGCGGACAATTCCGTCAGAATGCATCAAGGGCGCTGCTCATGTCCACTGCCTCGGGTAAGCGGCGGACTCCCCTCTGGCTTCAGCGTCTCAAGGCAAAGGACCTGCTCCAGGTTGCACGGAACTATGACGATTTTCCAATCGTGATTGAGACCATCCGGGAAGTGTTGAATGATATTCTCGATCTGAACCACTTCCGCGATGTCATCACGGCGCTGGAGCGGGGAGACATTCAGGTGAAGAGTGTGATAACGGAAGTCCCATCCCCGTTTGCTGCCAGCCTTCTGTTCGATTTCATTTCTGTGTATCTCTACCAATGGGATGAGCCGAAGCAAAAACGGGCGGGGCCATCGCTTTCAGTCAATCGGACATTGCTTGGAGAATTGGTTGATCTGGATGACTCACCACTGGTGCTCAGGGAGGAGGCCGTTGATGACGTCGAAGGTCAGCTTCAATTCACGGCTGATGGCTACAGGGCGAGATCGGCGGAGGAACTACACGAGATTCTCCTCCGGCTTGGAGACCTGACAGAAGAGGAGCTTCGTCTGCGATGCGATGGCGATCCTGGCGACTTGATTGAGACGTTGTCACGCGATGGAAGGGCGGTTCAGACAAACGTGGGCGAGAATCTGCGATGGGTTGCGACCGAACACACCGACCAGTATGGCGAAAACGGTCCGGCGGACCTCCCTTCTCTTCTCCAGCGGTTCATGAAAACTCATGCCGTGGTGAGCGCGGAGCAGATTGCAGAACGCTATAAAATTCCAACCAGCAATATCTCCACGGAAATGGAACAGCTCCAGGCGCGGGAGGAAGTTGCACAACTCCCTGGCGGAATGAACAACGCAGGCAACACCCGCTGGGCGTACAGTTCGAATCTTCAGCGAGTTCAGCGCAGAACAATCACCATTCTACGGAAGGAAATTCGCCCCAGCCCGCTCCCTGTTTTTGCTCAATTTCTGATGCGATGGCAACACGCTAATCCTAAGACCAATCTCCGTGGAGAGGACGGAGTTCTCCGGTGCGTCAGTCAACTGCAGGGCCTCATCCTTCCGGCTGAAGCATGGGAACGGGATATCCTCCGCTCCCGCATTGCCTCCTATCACCACGACCTGACATCACAACTGACCTCGACGGGGAGAGTAATCTGGACCGGCGGCGGCCCTGGAAGACTTACCACGTTCATCCGCGGAGGAGGGGCGGTGTTCCTCAGGAGTGAAGATGACGATACCGGTCTGAAGGAACCTGCCCGGCGCATCCTCGTGTTTCTCCGGGAACAGGGCGCATCGTTTCTCGCAGATATCCGGTCGTCGACAAACATGTCTCTCGCTTCACTGAACCGGGGAATGTCGGAACTGCTCTGGGGGGGATTCGTGACGAATGACCTCTTTGCCGAGGTCCTTAACGTCAGGAAGTACCAACGGGCGGAGGACGACTTGCCGACGGACCGGATTGAGATGGTTCTGCCGCGAAAGAATTCACGGAGGTCAGAGATTCTCAGGGAAGTCCGAACGGCATTCCGGCAAACCCCTGGCTGGAAAGGACGCTGGTCATTGGTTCGAACCTCTTCCATCCTGGGCACTCCATTGTCGCCTGAAGAACGGGCAAATGCACAGGCCCGCCAGCTCCTTGAACGCTATGGGATCGTTGCCCGGGAAATCGCAAAAC
This sequence comes from Bacteroidota bacterium, assembly GCA_036769325.1. GTDB lineage: Bacteria > Bacteroidota > Ignavibacteria > UBA10030 > UBA6906 > DAIPLH01. Next base: position 983 of record DAIPLH010000357.1, on the reverse strand, counting down.
GTGAGGCAATCGTTCCCTGGCCTCTCATCGTTGTCGAGCTTCAGAGAATGGAGCTGCGGGGAGAAATCCGGCGAGGTTATTTTGTGGAAGGATTGTCCGGAATGCAGTTTGCGCATCCCGATGCCGTCGAAATGCTTCGCACAACCACTCATGATGACGGAATCCAACTCTTGAATGCATGCGATCCCGCAAGTCCCTTTGGCCCGGGAGTGCCGGGAGCTGGCGGACTGGACTTTAGCGGATTCTCACGCAGTCCACAAAACTATCTGTTGTTCAAGGGAGGAGTGCCCCTGATCCTGTTCGAACATTACGGCGGAAAAATCTGGCTCTCGGAGGGAACTTCTGACGATTTTTTGAAAGCAGGGTTACAACAACTCTTCGAGACCGGCTTGAAGAGGATTCACTTGCAATATCTGAACGGAAAGAGACCGGGGGGTGCTCCGCAGGAGAACATCTTCCGATCCTTCGGGTTCTACAGGGACAGGGATCAAACAATGCGGTTCTCAACTCCCGCCTGATGCAGGGGCAACGCGAAACTACTTGTAGGTGCCTGCGGCCGGAACCTCAGGGCGCGCTACCGGTTGTCCGGTCCTAATCATTGTGATGAAGTCGCGGAACAGATAATCGCTGTCGTGCGGACCGGGAGACGCTTCGGGGTGATATTGGACGGAGAGAAGCGGAAGCTCGCGGTGCCGGAACCCCTCATTAGTCCCGTCATTCAAATTGACGTGCGTGATCTCGATTTTCTCTTTTTCGAGTGATCCAGGATCAACCGCAAAGCCGTGGTTCTGTGATGTTATCTCAATGGAACCAGTCAGAAGATTCTTGACCGGGTGATTCGCGCCGCGATGTCCGAACTTCAGTTTGAACGTCTTACCACCGAGTGCCAGCGCGATGAGTTGGTGTCCCAGGCAGATCCCGAAGATTGGTTTCTTTCCGATCAGCTTCCGGATGTTCTGGATTGCAACAGTAACGGGAGCAGG
>DAIPLH010000356.1:0-3603 GCA_036769325.1 Bacteroidota bacterium | reverse complement strand
TCGATCGCCTTCTTCAGCCCTTCCTTGTTCCTTCCCATACCCACGTTGTTCCACATGACCTTCCCGAGCGCCTTATGGAAATCATCCACCGTTCGCGTGCCGCGAATGGACATCAGCCGGTCGGTTGTGGCGCGAACACCCTTCTCGGCGCCCTCGAATTCCTGATGGTCGTTTGCCACTGCGTCGAATGCGGTCGAGGCAAGATAATCACCGATTGTATAGGGGATAACGAAGTACCCATCAGCCAATCCCTGCATCAGCGCGCTCGCACCGAGGCGATTGGCGCCATGGTCGGAAAAGTTTGCCTCACCGAGAACGAACATGCCCGGTATGGTGCTCATCAGGTTGTAATCAACCCAGAGTCCGCCCATGGTGTAGTGGACCGCGGGATAAATCCTCATCGGATTCGAGTATGGGTCCTCACCGGTGATTTCATGGTACATATCGAAGAGGTTCCCGTACTTCTCCTCAATCCAGGGTTTTCCGTTCCGGTTGATAGCATCCGCGAAATCCAGATAAACAGCCATTTTTGTTGGCCCAACGCCGAAACCCTTGTCACACATCTCCTTTGCTCTGCGGGAAGCAACGTCCCTTGGAACAAGGTTGCCAAATGAAGGATAGAGCCGTTCGAGATAATAATCCCTTTCACCCTCGGGAATACTTTGCGGACTCCGTTTGTCATCCTTCTGTTGCGGAACCCAGATCCTCCCATCATTTCTCAGACTCTCGCTCATGAGTGTCAGCTTCGACTGATACTCACCGCTGACCGGGATGCAGGTCGGGTGAATCTGTGTATAGCACGCATTGGCGAAGTAGGCCCCCTTTTTGTGCGCGCGCCAGATGGCGGACGCGTTGCTTGCCTTTGCCATTGTCGACAGGTAGAAGAGGTTCCCATAGCCGCCGGTCGCGAGGATCACTGCGTGACCCGAATACCGCTCCAGAGCGCCAGTGACAAGATTTCTCACAATGATTCCCCGGGTCCGGCCATTGACGATCACCAGGTCGAGCATCTCACGTCTGTCGAAGTACTGGATATTCCCGGCGCCGATGTGCCGTGAGAGCTGAGAGTATGCACCAAGAAGCAACTGTTGGCCGGTCTGCCCCCGCGCGTAGAATGTCCGTGCAACCTGCGCACCACCGAACGAACGATTGTCCAGCAGTCCGCCATACTCACGCGCGAACGGAACGCCCTGAGCCACACACTGATCGATGATGCCCGCGCTGACCTGGGCAAGCCGGTACACGTTGGCTTCGCGTGCGCGGTAGTCGCCGCCTTTCACCGTGTCATAGAACAGTCGCCACACACTGTCGCCATCGTTCGAGTAATTCTTGGGGGCATTGATGCCTCCCTGCGCAGCAATACTGTGTGCGCGACGCGGTGATTCGTGATAACAGAGTGCTGTGACTTTATATCCGAGATCAGCCAGGGATGCGGCTGCAGATGCGCCCGCGAGACCGGTGCCGACGACAATGACGTGGTACTTTCTCTTGTTTGCCGGGTTCACCAGCTTCAAATTGAAGCGATGGGTGTCCCATTTCTTTTCAATGGGGCCCGCGGGGATTTTTGATTCAAGAGCCATGGTGTTCTCAGTACAATCCGAACAAAAAGTAGAGCGGCATTGCGGCGAAGCCGAGCGGAATCATGAACCAGAAAACAAAGCCGATTGCCTCAATGACAGGAAGGTAGCGCTTTCCCCTCAAACCAAATGTTTGAAAGGCCGACTGAAACCCGTGCCGCAAATGGTATCCGAGAAGGACAATTGCCACAATATAGAAACCGGAGTACAGCGGACTTGAAAATGCATCACGGACGAGGTGATACATCGACGACTCGTGATCACCAAACCGGCTGGGGAAGAAGAACGTGCGGAGATGAATGACAAGAAAAAGGAACACGATGGTGCCGCTGATAAAGGCGATGCGGGACGCAACGGTGCTTGTTGCGGACCCGGGTTTCACGGCGTAATTCTCGTTCCTGACTTTCCTGTTTGCAATCCACAACTGAACTCCAAGCACAACATGCAACAGAAGTCCGGCGAAAAGGCCAATCTCGATTGTCCGGATGACGAAGTTCGTTGCCATGAACTCGGAATAGGTGTTAAATGCGATTCCGCCATCTCTCCGGAAGAGCAAAAGATTTCCCGTGAAATGCACAACGAGGAAGGAACAAAGGAACAACCCCGTGAGGCCCATTAAAAACTTACGGCCGATTGAAGAAGAGAGGAAGCCTGCAAACGTCGTCATAACGCTAAAGGGTCAAGAACCAATGGTGGAGTATGCACGAAATGAAACAAGCCGGGTCGTTTGTGAGAGGAAGCAGACCGGTGAAAAAGTAAGGAAGAATGGGGAACTTTGCAAGAAACGGGAGGTGAGGGGTACTGTCCTAATTAGGACAATACCGAGGTGAGGTAATGTTTTGCTTTCAACTAATTAGGTTTCTCCGTGTCGTTCTCGCCCCATCCTTTCCCATTCTTATCTTTCGCCCCTCATATTAGGAGTGAATTTTTCAACGAACAGAAATCGCAGAGACGCGGAGAGCGCAGAGAATAAGCAGAGGGGATATCTCATGTAAGACTGGGGCAATCCTCTGCGATTCCTCCGCGTCTTTGCGATTAGTATAATGGCAATACGATTCTCAAACCTGGACACAACCGAGGCGATTCCTCAGGACGCTACAGCGGTTCTGATGAACCTGGCCACGGAGATCGTTCCTCCGATCAGTCCCAAAAGGCCACCCGCACCGAGGATAGCAAGATAAAAGTAGGGATCGCGGTGTATAGCGTCGGAAAAATCCACGGACACGAGTTTCATCGCGTATTCAAGGAGAGAGTAGAGGACGACCGATGCGACCATGCCACCGAGCACACCCTGGAGAATCCCTTCAAGCAGAAAAGGGACACGGATGAATCCGCGTGTTGCCCCGACCAGTTGCATCGTTCGGATTGTGTTTCGCTTCGCATAGATTGCGAGGCGGATGGTGTTTGATACAAGGAACACAGCAGAGAGACTGATAATCACGCCCAGCCCAAGGGTCAGATTATTGACCGATGCCGCCCTGGTATCAATGATCTCAAGAAGCTCCTTCCGGTAGCGGACAGTCTCAACTCCTTTGATATCCTCGATCCGGGAGCTTGCCTCCAGCGCCTTTACGGATGTCTTGAACCCGTCTTTCAGTGAAATGCGGAACGAGGCCGGCAACGGATTGAACTCGAGCACTTCAAAGATATCCTCGCCGAATTCGGTTTGAAAAATCCTGGCTGCTTCGTCCTTGGAGACGAAACTGATGTCCTGAATTCCATCGACTGCGGAGATTTTGCGACGGATTTCTTTCAGATCGCTCCCCGATATTCCCTCAACAAGAAAAGCCTCAAGCTCTACTTTCGACCGAAGGACGTCGATGAATCTGGTGGTGTGGACCGTCGCGATCGCGAACATCCCAAGAAAGAGAAGGGAGATACTGATGGTCATCACGGAGATGATGCTCGAAAGCCGCGTCCGGGTAAACCCGGAGATGCTTTCTTTCAGAGTGTAGGCAAGACTCATTGGTCAGTGCCGATCCAACAAAATGATTAGACTTGACATGACCGTAAGTGTATGTTGGAT
>DAIPLH010000355.1:0-3618 GCA_036769325.1 Bacteroidota bacterium | reverse complement strand
TGACTCTGAGCCTGTTCGGCTCGGTGAACTCGAACACGGAACTGCGACAGAAGGGCATCATCAGGAAACTGTCCACGACGCCCATCACCCGCACTGAATGGGTACTGTCGGATATCCTCTACCAGTTGACAATCGCGGTCGTATCCACGTTTGTGATGCTGCTGGTGAGCTACGCCGTGTTTGATGTCAACCTGCATATCAATGCCTGGCTCCCTGCGTTCATTTCACTTGACGTCTTCGCTTTCGTCGGAATCGGAATGATACTCACCCGCTTCGTCAAGGAGGCGCAGAGCGCCGCGGCCGCGGCAAACGCCATCAGTTTCCCGATGATGTTTCTGTCCGGGAGCTTCTTCCCCATCGAGTTGATGCCAAATTTCCTGCAGACGCTCGCCAAGACACTGCCGCTGTATTACGTAAACGAAGGGCTCCGGGCAGCGATGATATTCGAAGACAACGCCGCGGCGCTGCGTGACGCTGCGGTCATAGGTATTTTTGCTGCCGTGGTCTTCATCCTGGGTATACTAGCCACCAAATGGGAAGAGGGCCAGTGACAGAGATGTCCTTCCTCAGCGCCATGACTCAAGCGTCCTGGCCCCGTGCCGTGACCGCCTTGTTCTTGGCGACGCTCGCGGTCCTCATTGATCCCGTTATGAGATTCAGCGATTACCGTGCCCTGCTGAATTCACTTTCGTTCGCCGGCACCATGAAGTTGTTGAGTACCTTCACGCTGGTCTTCCTGCAGGTGGTAGCACTCTTCTATCTCATCACCCTCCTGCCGGGACCACTGCGCGCGATCGTCCTCATTTTTTTCGTTTTTATTATTATCATCCAATTATCCTACTGGCGGACTCTATCCCAGTTCATGACCGCCACCGACCTGTTTCTTGCCATGACCGTCAGCGGAAACCATCGGGTCGAAGCCATCCTGAGCTTCTTCAAGCCGCTTGTCTTATTGTATGCTCTCCCCTATGTACTCGTTCTGTCCGTTCTGAGCTTTGTCCCCTCTGTATCCGCCTTCCCGGAGACCCTGGCTCTCAGCCTCCTGCCGGCGCTCTATCTCATAGCCTCAAATTACGTCCTCTTCCTTCACGTGCCGGAACGCAGCTTTCATCTAAACCCCCTGACTTCCTTCCTCCGGTCTGCACTTGCCTGCAGGTTTGAACACCTCCACAAATATCATGGCCCGCGAGACGACCTGCCGTCCTTTCGCGCTTCCCAACGGCCACTCGACAGCATCATCTATGTCATCGATGAGTCAGTTCGTGGCAGCAATCTCAGCCTGAATGGCTACCCGCGTGCTACCACGCCGTTCCTTCAATCCCTGGAAACCCGGGGCCTCCTCAAGAATCTCGGCATTTGTGTCGCTGCAAGTTCCTTTTCCCACGTCAGCAATGCCTATCTGATCACCGGTCACAACGCATTTCCCGACAACGAATTTCGAACCGACAAGAACCCGACCCTCTTTGATTACGCCAAGAAAATGGGCTACGAGACGATCTACATCGACATCAATCAGATCTACCTGTATTCGCTCTTGAAAGCGGCCGGGGATGGTCCCGTGAGAGCTCTGGACCGGTGGATGAACGATAAGACTTTCAAGGAGCTCCAGATCGATCTTGAAACCACGAAGGATGTGGGCGTAGCCAGCCTGCTCAGCACGCTTCTGAATGACAAAAGCGGCTATTTCATTCTCGTCAACAAGAAGGGCCTCCATTTCCACTATCGCAATAATTATCCGGACGATATGTCCTCTACGATCTGGAAACCGGTTATGAAAGCATCGCAATCCATTGACACCAGCACGGCCGGACGTGAGAAACTCGTCAATACGTATGACAACGGGATCCGCTTTCAGGTGGATGAATTTTTCCGGGAGTTTGTTTCCAAAACGACAAATCAGAACTATGCCATGCTGTACACATCGGACCATGGCCAGACGCTGGCCGAGAATGGGCAGGTGTATACCCATATGAAACCTGACAAGGAGATCGTCGATGTACCCGATTTCCTCGTGTCAGGGGAGGGATACAGCAAGAAAGGGCTCATTGACGGCGTCGCCCCCGGCATCAAGGTTTCCCATCTCAACAATTTTGCGACACTTCTCGACCTGATGGGCGTACCGATGTCGTTGCGTGTCCGTCCATACGAAAAATCGATTTTCTCTTTGACGGCTGAGGACAACAGTGAGCGTTATTATATGAGCGGATCTCTTCATGGATTCGGAGATTACGTGGTGAAGAGTATATCCTCACCACCGGAAGCGGGCTGGGGCGTTTCACGATCAGTCGGCGATGGTATCGAGGTTTTAGGATGAAAATAAAACTTATCGCACCCCATGAACATAGTGAAGACTTGATATCCAGTCCCTTCAAACTCCAGAGGGTGAATCTTCCGCTTTTGGCGGCGCTCACCCCGCCCGGCCACACGATAACCATTGTCGAGGAGGCTTTTGCGGCTGACGACATCGATCAGGATGTGGATCTTGTGGGCATCACCGTCTTGACCGAACTCGTGCCGAGGGCCTATCAGATAGGTGATATCTATCGACAGAAGGGTGTGAAGGTCGTGATGGGAGGGATACACCCGACAGTATTGCCTGAAGAAGCCTTGGAACATGCGGATGCTGTAGTCGTAGGAGAAGCTGAAGGAATCTGGCCGCAGCTTGTAGCGGATGCAGCTGCGGGTCGGTTGCAAAGAATATATCGTGCAGGCAGGATGACCGATCTCAATGGTCTGCCGACACCCCGGCGAGAGCTTTTCCCCGTAACCAAGGGTAAAGGGTATATACCGATACCGGTCGGCGTAGAGACATCCCGCGGGTGCCCGTACGATTGCGAATTCTGTTGCATCGGCCAGACATTGGGCTCTCAATATCGGGTCAGACCGGTTCAGGAGGTGATTGCCGAGATAGAGTCCATTGATTCGCCTCACCTCTTCTTCGTCGATGACGCCCTTGGACTTGACCGGAAAGCAGCTAAAGAACTCTTTACTGAAATGATACCACTTCGAAAACGTTGGCTGGCACAAGGAACCGTGTCGTTAGCTGAGGATCCGGAGCTGCTGGGGTTGATGAAACGTGCGGGGTGCCTGGGGCTTTTGATCGGTTTCGAATCGGTACAAAAAGACACACAGGAAGAAGTGAATAAAATCAAGAACCTGAAAATCGGATTTTATGAGGCCATGCACCGATTCCATAACGAAGGTTTCGGTATTCTGGGCTGCTTTGTTTTTGGCTTTGATTACGAAAACAAGGATGTGTTTGAGCAGACCTTTGAGTTTATAATGAGGAGTCACATGGATTGTGCCCAGCTCAGGATTCTGACTCCTTATCCTGGAACACGTTTATTCAAGCGTCTCATAAGCGAAGACAGGTTATTTGTGCGCGATTGGTGGCTCCATGGATATCCTCCGGATACACTCCTTTTTCAACCCCACGGCATGACGTCTGACGAGCTCATAAACGGTTTTGCACGTTTGAACAGACAGGTCTATTCTTTCGACGCAATGACAAAACGATTCTTTGGCATGAGCCCATGGAAGCGAACTCTGTTCGGTTGTCTGGTGTATGCCGGTATCAATCTTTCTACACGTAAACGCTATTTCAAAGGCCTGATGAAT
>DAIPLH010000354.1:1185-3625 GCA_036769325.1 Bacteroidota bacterium | reverse complement strand
ATGCAGCCGGTGGCTACGGCATGCCACATTGAAAGATACGGAAGCCAGAATTCTCTGGCCAGTATCAATGTTGCCGTTGCCGCAATAAACCCGGCAACCGCACCTTCCCAGGTCTTATTCGGACTCACTCTGACCATCAGCTTCTTTCTGCCAAAGGCCCTTCCCGCAAAATATGCGGCTGAATCACATACCCAGATTGAGGCAAAAACACTGCACACGGTCCGGCCGCCCCAGACGTCGATTTGTTCTCTGATTGATGGCAAAACATCAACGCCATATGAGTCAAAGTGGGATCCGACCGGGAATTCGGCCGGCTGGAAAATGCTCCGAAGGCCAATCAGGCAGGCTAGAAACAGGGACACATACAACCCGCCAAAGATGGTAGAACCGATATTGAACAGCGGGGATGGTTTACCCCTGAAGACTTCCAAACCAATACAGGAGAAGACAAAGAGGATGACGATGATCGCCAGGGATTGGGCAAAAGAAGGGAGAGGGATGACAATCCCGGAAGGGGCAAGGGTCTCCGCGAATGAAACCCAGCACTCCTCATGAAGAAAGACAAGAGATATTCCGACCCCAAAGAGATAACCCAGTGGGCGGTTCGGAAAAGAGCCTTTCGATTCGGCGATCCGGTGGAATTCTGACAAGCCAAGGAGCGAAATCGCGAGGACCAGAACGAAGAAGAACAAACCGCCAACATATGCCCCCGACAGAAGGAGCGGAATGCCCACGAAGGCGACCAGAGATCTTATTGAGAGGTTGCTCACAATGAACTCTCCGGGATCGGCGACGGACTTCGTTCCGTAATTCTCCGAAAGGCGAGAAGAGTCAGAAGAAAGATTGCGAGAAAAAGGATGCTATTAATGAGAACCAATACTGATGAGATCTCGCCAGTCGGGGCCATGACAACAAAATCCTCATCCATATGGAGATACAAAGCCAGACAGGCGAGAAAGTTGTTGAAAAAATGAGCGATCACGGCGAGAGTGAGATTTCCGGTTCGGTAAACAATGTAACCGAAATAGATCCCCAGGATAGCAAGGGGGATAAACGTGAACGGCACAAGATGATACGCGGCAAACACCAGCCCCGTGACGACAGCGGCCTTGAATGAACCAACGGACCCCGCAAGATTGCTCTGAATCAAGCCGCGAAAGAGGATCTCTTCGACAAACGCCGGAACGAGGGCAACAACAATGACGGCAAAGATGAACTCCGGAAATGAGCTTGCGGTGACAAGAACCCTGTACGTCTCCTCGATCAATTGTTTGAAGGGTTCGAGCACCCGGGTGACTTCCTCCGGCAGGGGAATCTGCTCCTGCAGGAACATATACCCCTGCAATACCTGTTGAAGCGAGAACACCCCGAGCAACACCAACCCGGATCCCTTCAGCGTAGGACTTTGCAATGCGAAGCCCCACTTTCTCCCCCGGTACCTCAGTCGCGTAAGAACGATCGTAGGAACCAGGATGAGGAGGACTTGCCCGGCCAACGTCAGCCAGCGCACGCTGTTCACATTCTGTTCGTTGACATCTGCGCCGACCACGAAATACGTCAGGAGACCGCCGACAAGCTGGTACAACAGGAAGATGAAGCAGAGTGTTATGACAGCGAAGGGGACGGGAGGGATACGTTCGAAGAATCCGGGGCGGGGTCCGGCCTCGACGGGAGCCTCCGGCAGTGGTCCAATCGGGCCGGATGGCTGCATCAACGGCGGGCCGTGACCGATTTTGTTTTTGTTCTCCGGGCAGAGAGCATTGCAGCAAGGAGCGGAATCATGATCTCATGATGACCGGTGAAATAATAGCCCCTTCCACCCTGCTCCGTTGGGCGCTTCTGAACATTCATAGATGGACGGTAGTGCACATTCATATCGAACACCGCGGTGGTAAATCCCCTCGCACGCTTTCCGAGATTCCTTGCCACCGTCAGGGCTTTGAGAAAGACTTCAGGCATGATCACGGCTGATCCCACGTTGAGGACGACACCCCCCCCAACGAGCCCCTTGCAGGACTCGCAAAGGACTTTGAAGTCCCGGAACGACAGCTCCCCGGTCGCCGCGCCGTTCATTGTCGGCTGCTGGTGGATGATGTCGGTTCCAATGGCGGCGTGAACCGTGACTGGCACACCAAGCGAGTAGCAGGTCGCCAGGATACTGTAGCGGACATGTGGAGGGTCAAGGGAGAGAAGCTTTCGGCCGATTGCCTCGCCAAAGCCCATGTCAGATTCCCGGAGCGCTTCAGTCAATGTGCCGTTGATGAGTTCGCCGGTTTCCCGTGCCATCCCAAACTTCCCGTCTTTGATGGTGGCCCCGACATCTTCGGATGTTTGACCCCACATTGCTGTTTCGACGTCATGAATGGCCGATGCGCTATTCATGGCAATAGCAGTCACAAGATCTTTTTTGACGAGGTCAATGAGCACAGGTGAGAGGCCG
>DAIPLH010000354.1:0-1170 GCA_036769325.1 Bacteroidota bacterium | reverse complement strand
CCCATCATCAGGATGACAGGTTTCCCTTTCCTGCGCGCATCGAGGATATCGGTGACAACCCGCTTGAGGTCCCGGGCCACGAGAATATCCGGCAGGGAATCCACAAACTCTTCAAATGAGCCGCCGTGTCCATCGAACGGAAGTGCGAAGTCAGCGGGAGTGACTTTACTCTTCCGTGACTTGATGGAGATCGTGGTAACTTTTGAGAGGTCGGCGCTTTTGTATCGGGACATGGACCGTTGTTTCACTCGATTCTGGATTCCACCGGACCGATCAGACCCGAGTATTCACGCAACTCAGAGTCGATCGAGCCAATGATGACTTTTGTATTGACCCGGACAGGCATCCTTCTCTCATCGTCGGTCAGCCACACCACAAGTCGCCCTTCACTCTTGAACAATCCCCCCTCTCTGACAAGAGGTTCCACGACGAGTGTCCGGAACGTTCCTGCTGCAACTTCAAGTTCCTGCTTGCCCAGATAGCGGACAAACAATTCGTGGCTCTTGTCCTTGTAGAAATTACTGAGGGTGACGCCTTCACCAACCTGAAAACCGGAATAGTCGATTGTCCTTGCAAAGTAAAAGGCGGACATGATATCGTGAACGTACTCCGGCACCTGGAAGACACTGTCGGCCGTGGTTGCAGTGTTCCTGGTCTGATCGAATTCGGCCACAAAGTCTCGTCGATATGAGCCCTCGCGGATATGCTGTTCAAACCGCCATGGCGCAATCGTTTCCACATCGATAAATGTCAGATAGCGGTCTTCGACCTTATAGATCCAGGAGAAACTCGGCAAAGAATTCACAGCAAATTCTACTCTGAAGCATTGTCGTCCTGCAATTGAATCATAAGCAGGGATGTGCATGATCGCCTCTCCGGCTGTGATGAGGCCGTAGTTGACATCGAAGACAAGTCTTTCGCCAACACCGAACGCGCGGTTTTCAACCTTTCGGAATACAAATCCGGAGTCCGCACCAGCTGCCGGTTGAACCGTGACAACGGTGCTGTCACCAGGACCCTGGACCGACGCCGGTACATCGGAAGACGAAAAACTGAACAGGAAGAGGCCTGTCACGATAAGCAGACCCATTGCTGCAAAAAACAATCTCATCATTCGGAATTCCTGCCCACGGAAGCCGAGTGAACGCCGGCCCCCCTATCGAGGAGCTC
>DAIPLH010000353.1:0-3639 GCA_036769325.1 Bacteroidota bacterium | reverse complement strand
ATATTGATGATGCATTTTGGATCGTGGAAGCCGGGAGACATGAGCGAGACCAGCATGCCTTCGGCGCCCGCTGTTTCCTCGACCAGGATCTTCCTCGTCGATAAGCCTGAAGCAGCACAGTCGGAGGTTCGCATCGGTCATGTGGGCGTTGCACGGAACAGTCCGGATTATTTCGCCCTTACTGTCATGAACACCATTCTCGGCGGACAGTTCTCGAGCCGGATCAACATGAACCTCCGTGAAGCAAAAGGATATACCTACGGGGCGAGATCAGGGTTTTCCATGTGGAAATCCCCCGGGCCATTCGTTGCATCCGGGGCGGTCAAAACAGGAGTAACCGACAGCTCCGTCTCGGAGTTCATGAAGGAACTGAAACTGATCAGGGATGCCGATATCACTGAACAGGAGTTGGAATTCGCCAAAAACTCTCTGACACTTCGCGAGCCGCTCAGGTTTGAAACACCGCAGCAGATTGCCGGACAACTTCAATCGCTCGTGCTGTATGATTTGCCGGATGACTATTTTTCCACATATGTCCAGAGCTTCGAAAAGATTACCCGCGCAGATGTGCGACGTGTTGCTGAGAAATATTTGCAGCCATCAGCAATGAATATCGTCATCGTTGGCGATGTCGCGACAGTAAAGAATGGACTTGCACATCTCGGATATGGAGATATCCGGTTGCTTGATACAGAGGGAGGGGCGATTCAGTAGGGAGTGAAAAACGATTGATGAGTAGAGATTGAAGATTTGAGAAGTTGGCTATCCACTTGTCCGAAGGACCCCTTCGGGGGCGTCATGGCGTCTTGGCCCAGCCTCCAGGCCGAGGCCTCGTCTCGAGACGGGCGGTTCAAAAAGCTTAGCTCTGTCGCTCTGTACAGCCTCATGATGAATATCGATTGAAGAAGTGAGGAGTACTGCATGTTCATAGGTCATTTTGCTGTTGCGCTTGCCGCGAAGAAAGTCGTTCCCGGAACTTCACTCGCGACGTTGATTGTTGGTGCGCAGTTTCTGGATTTTCTCTGGCCGGTCTTCCTTCTTGCCGGAGTTGAGCATGTCCGGATTGATCCGGGAAACACCGCAGTGACGCCTCTCGACTTCTACGACTATCCGTTGTCGCACAGTCTTCTCTCGTCTATCGCCTGGGCTGTGATTGTCGGTGGACTCTATTACCTCGTGAAGAGGGAGGCGAAAACTGCAGTAATCCTCTATCTTGTTGTCTTGAGCCACTGGGTACTGGATTTCATCACGCACCGTCCGGATCTCCCGTTGCTCCCATGGTCGGGGGTGAATGTCGGACTCGGCCTCTGGAATTCCGTGCCAGGAACAGTCCTTCTTGAGCTTGCGATGTTCTTTGCCGGCATTGCAATATACATACGGACGACGGTAGCAGAATCGACGTGGGGTCGCGTTGGCTTCTGGCTGTTTGTCAGTTTTCTCCTTTTTGTGTGGTTCGGGAGCATGTTCGGCCCACCACCGCCGTCAGTTGAGGTCATTCCATTCGTGGGACTTTCAATGTGGCTGCTGGTATTCTTTGCGTACTGGCTCGACGGTGCCCGCTCACTTCGTTCCTCATCCTGACGGAGAGTCGATGAAGGTACCTGGAAAGCTTCTGGTTGTTCCTGCCTTGCTGTGGATCTCGGTTGCACCGGCGCAGTTGGTTCACACCTATTCCATTGTGGCGCGTGACTCGGTGACAGGCGATCTGGGGGTTGCGGTTCAATCCCATTGGTTTTCCGTGGGATCGATTGTGACCTGGGCGGAGGCCGGGGTTGGCGCTGTTGCTACACAATCGTTGGTGGATCCTGCATACGGGCCGCTCGGTCTTGAGCTCATGCGCAGGGGCAAGACAGCGCAACAAACACTCGATGCATTGCTTGCGTCTGATGCCGGGCGTGATGTCCGGCAGGTTGCAATGATCGATGCACGCGGGAACGTCGCCGTTCACACCGGTGCGAAATGCATTAAGGATGCGGGCCATAGTGTCGGGCGGGGCTACTCAGTCCAGGCAAACCTCATGCTCAACGACAGGATCTGGCCGGCGATGGCAAAGGCGTATGAGACTGCGAGTGGTGATCTCGCCGACAGGATGATGGCTGCACTCGATGCGGCGCAGAAGGAGGGGGGAGATATCAGGGGAAAGCAATCTGCGGCAATACTGATCGTGAAGGGGACTTCAACAGGGCGCGTATGGGCGGACCGCGTGATGGAACTCCGCGTCGAAGACCATACCGAGCCTCTCGATGAATTACGGCGACTGATTCATGTGCACAGGGCTTATGCTTTCATGAACAAGGGAGATCTTGCCATCGAGCACGGTGATGTCGATGGCGCGCTCCGGGAATATGGATCGGCGCAGGAATTGTTCCCGGACAACCTCGAAATGAAGTTCTGGACCGCCATCTCCCTTGTCAATGCGGACAAGGTCGATCAGGCCCTTCCGATGTTCCATGAGATTTTTGCGATCGACATCAACTGGGCCACATTGGTTCCACGACTTCCGGCTTCAGGAATTCTGGCGGATGACAAGGAACTGATCAACAGGATTCTTTCAATGGTTCCCCGGCAGGGGAAACCCCCACGGAAGTAGTTCATCGGTGGAAATCCGAAGCACGAATATCCTGAAAGCAAATCCGAAACACGAATCTCGAAATTCTAAGGAAATCCGAAATCCGAAGGTTCAAATGTCCAAACATGTGCCAATGAAAGCTCTACAGGGCCAACCGTTTTGGTCCTTCATGCTTCGAAAATTCGTGCTTCCTTCGAGCTTCCCCGGCCTCGCCCGATGGCCTGCAAGGCCGAGGGCGGGCGATATTCGGATTTCGAATTTGATTCTCAGTTTTCTCCCAGGTCTTTCATGACGCTCTTCAAAGGCATTCTGGATATTGACCCCCGTCGGTTCGGATTTGTCCGCAAGGTTGACGAGAACCTTGTTGACGGGACCAACAATGTCTTTGTTCCTGCCTCACTGATCGCCCAGTATCAGCTCCGTCCGGGAGTTCTGCTTGAGGGGGAAATGGGGGAGAAAGGAAAGAAGAGCCCCCAGGCCTCGAGAATCGGGACCATCAATGGAAAGACACCTGATGAATGGAAGACTCTCATGGAGTTTTCGCACCATCGCCCGATCACGCCGCGCGCGCGTCTGCAGCTCGAGGGAAAGGGCTGTGGAGTCTCCATGCGTCTCGTTGATCTCTTCTGCCCGATCGGCAAGGGACAACGGGCCCTGATTGTCTCCCCGCCGAAAGCGGGCAAGACGATGCTGATGCAGCAGCTTGCACACGCAATCAGCGTTAACAATCCGGGGATTGACCTGCTCGTCCTCCTGATCGACGAGCGACCGGAAGAAGTGACAGACATGCAGAGGACCATCAAGGGAGAGGTCTTTGCGAGCTCAAGCGACAGCGAACGGGGGAGGCATGTCCGGCTTGCGCAGCTTGTGCTGGAATACGCAAAGCGCAAGGTGGAAACAGGCGGAGACGTCGTGATCCTGCTGGATTCACTGACACGCCTTGGCCGGGCCTTTAACCTCTATCAGAAAAGCAGCGGGCGAACACTCTCCGGCGGGGTTGATGCGAGGGCGCTTGAAATCCCAAAGCGCATCTTTGGAGCAGCGCGACAATGTGAGGACGGCGGATCGCT
>DAIPLH010000352.1:0-3671 GCA_036769325.1 Bacteroidota bacterium | reverse complement strand
CCAATCAGGTAGTTCCAGTCGTGGATCAACCCCCGCGCAATCAGCTTGAGTTTCATGTACGGGGCGTCATGGATGTATGGACTGACATTTACCATGCTCTCGCCCAGCCAGAAACCAGCGTAGGCGGTCTGATGTGGCTTCTCGCGGAACGTTACGATGGTCAGTGCCAGCGGAACGAGAATCTGAAACAACGATCCTGCGATGATGTGAAGCCACATTCCGAACGGTCTGAAAAACAGATGACCTGCTTCATGGATGAAGAGGTTGATGGTGTCCAGAACGAAGATCGCGAATGGTGGATCGTAGCCAGGCCTTTCGGGATGATATCCCGTGAGAAGAAAATATGAGAGATAGAGGAGATAGGCGAGGAGCAGCGACTTGAGCACGAGTGAAACACGCATGGGGGAACCCGGTCTGAAAGGCGGAAGTTCTATCGCTTCACCGTTTCCCGGTAGAACCGGATCAGGTCAGTTGTTGGCGGTTTCGTTCCAATTTGTCGCAACATCGTAATAATCTGGCCGCGGTGATAGCTGGAGTGGTTGACCAGGTGTTGAAAGGCCTGCCAGAAGATGTGGGTAAAGGCATCGCCGGCCAGCGTTTTCATCGTGAAGGTTTCGTTGAGCCGTTTGTCGGTCATCGTGCTCAGCCATTTCGCAGTATCATAGCCCACCTTTTCCCAGATCTTCTTCAGCTCTGCATGAGAGGCCGGTGGAGCCAGAGGAGGTTGTGGTGCACCCTGCCAGCGTTCAAGCCAGAGTTTCTCCGCGCCAACAATGTGAGTCATCGTGCCATGGAGTCCGCCATGGCTTGATTTCATATCGGCCTTGTATTGATCCTCCGGTATCGCTTCGAGCGCGTCGAATATCAGGTTGTCACCCCACGAATTGTAGGCATGCAATGTCTTGATTTCCTGTAGTGTCATGGGATCCCCGAAAATGATGGCGGATTACCCGGCGCAAAGCGCCGAGGTCTCGTCCCTGAAGGGGACGGATGGATTACGGATGCGTGCACGATATTAAGCTATGCTGTTGATCCCTTCGCTTCTCTTGCCTCTTGCTTCCTGCCTCCTGCTTCTCCCTTCTAATATCTGCCTTCCACCTCTTGCCTCTATCCACTGCCTTCTACCCTCCACTTTTGGTCTTCCTTCTCGCGCTTCCACCGTTGGACTGCAGACTCCTGACTCTCCTGGTCTATCGACTTCTAGATTACCTCCTTCCGCGTTCCGCCTTTCGCGTTCCGCGTTCATCACATCTCCCATCTCACATCTAATACAGTTCCCCGTCAGCCTCCAACTCTCTTCGTTTTTCCGCGATGCTGGATTTCAGACTGTCAAGTGTGGTGCGATACCCTGCTGTCTCCTTGATCGGCTTGAACATCGGCTCCGACTCAATATCCGAAACTGTGGTCCATCCGAGGTTGATCGCGTTGCGGAGCCAACGTAGGGCTTCGGCTGTGTCCCCGAGTGCGGAGTAGGACCTTGCCAGATCCAAAGGAGTGTCGTAATTCTCGGTGCCGTCCGCAACCCGGGCCATCCCCACCTCAATACTCTTGGCGAGCAATTCCTTTGCTTCCTTCTGTTGTCCCTTTCGAGCAAGCACAAACCCGAGTTGCGACGTTGGTCCCTCTTCGTAAGGAACAAGATCGAACACCGAACGGAAATGTGCTTCCGCTTTATCCAGTTTTCCGGCTGTGACTTCCAGCTCTCCAAGGGTTACAATCAGACTTATGTCGTCAGGGTATACTGTGAGGAGACTGTCGATGAGGCGTCTTGCACCATCGATGTTTCCGAGGTACACCATCTTTTCGGCGAGGACAATCTGTGGAAAGATGAAGGTGGGCTGCATTTCAATCGACTTGCGCAAGTACTTATCAGCGAGACTGTCGACGCCCAGTGCCTCGAAGACGGTTCCGAGGTGTGAGTAGTTGGTGTACCGTTCGGGCGAAATGGTAATTGCTCTTCTGATCAACGGAAGTGCTTTCTCAGGGGAGCCGACCCAGAGGTACGTGAGTCCGAGATTTGTCACGGCAGTCGAATAATTCGGATTCAGCCGGACGGCCTGCCTGTATTGTTCGATTGCCTCGTGATACCGGTCCTGCGTGGCAAAGGCCATGCCGAGCGATTTGTAAGGTTCGGCGATGTTCGGGTTCAGAGCAAGTGCTTTGCGGCTCATGGTCATGGCAGAGTCGGCCCATTCCTGCGGATACTGGAACCGCTGGACACGCTGTCCATACGCGTCTGCAAGTCCGGTGTACGCAAGGGCATACGCGGAGTCGATCCGGATTGCATTCTTGAACATCTCGATGGCCAGTTCATTGTCGGCCTCGGTATAGTGGTAGTAGAGGTCTCTGCCGCGCAGGTAGAACGAATAAGCGTCCAGGTTCTCAGTCGGCTTCTGGTCAATCAATCGTTTCTCTTCAACAGACAATGTTGCGCTGAGGGCCCGTGCAATCTGTTTCGCCACGTCCGATTGGATTGCGAAGACATCGTTCATCTCGCGGTCATAAGTCTCACTCCACAGATGTGCATCGGTCGCCGCATCGATGAGCTGACTGACAATCCGTATCCGGTTGCCGGCCCTCCGCACACTTCCTTCCAGAATCGAACCTGCTCCGAGTTCGTCTGCAATTTCCCCGATCGTCTTCGTCGTATTCTTGTATTGCATGACGGAGGTCCGGGAAATGACTCTGAGGTCTGCGATCTTCGAGAGCTGGGTGAGGATATCCTCGGTGATTCCATCACTGAAATACTCGTCGTCCGCGTTGGCGCTCAGATTCGAAAAGGGGAGAACGGCAACAATGGAACCGGACCCGATGTTTGCGTGGACAGGCTTCATTGAGGTAACGGTCTGATACGAGAGCACAACGGCGAGCAGGGCAAACAGGGAGTGGAGGCCGAAAACCACTATTTTGCCACGACGATTCGGAGTCCGACTTTTGGTCCACGAATAGAGAAAGGCGTTCGCGGCTCCCACGGTGAGCACAGTGACGACTACCGGAAAGAGGGCAGAAGGAAGCTCGTAGACCTCCGTGAAGAGCTTGATGATACCTATGGTGGTCAGCGAGGCGCTGAGGTAAATCGCCATCGTCTTCCGGACGTCACGCCCCCGGAGTTCCCCGATGATTGTTTTTCTTGACTGCGGTGTGTTTGATTTTGCCATTTTGGATGATTGTTGCCGGATGAGTCGTTTGAAGGTCTCTCCGGGCAGTCAGATGATGGAGTTCACCAGGCTAGTGCCCTCCAGCTAGATACTTTTACAATAAAGGGGCACAGCCCGCCCTCGGCCGATTGTACGCCCTTCGAGGGCGAGGCCGGGGTGCTCGATCCAACATACACTTACGGTCATGTCAAGTCTAATCATTTTGTTGGATCGGCACTAGTTCAGCGTCCCCGCAACAGCGAGCCGGTCCCGGACCTCACCGATGTGGCGGTGAAGACCGGAAACCAGTGAATCAAACCGGCTGTCCTTCCTCAGGTTGACCAGTTGTGGGTCCAGCATAAGTAACCGGTCCAGCATCCAACCGGACTCGAATGCCCTCTGGAGCCACTGGAATGACTGAACAGTATCTCCCTGAATGGAGAAAACGCGTGCCCGATCGATCATATGATCGTAATTTTCACTCCCATCTGCCAGAGCTTCGTCAGTGATCTCAAGGTTCTCGCGGAGGAGTCG
>DAIPLH010000351.1:3415-3675 GCA_036769325.1 Bacteroidota bacterium | reverse complement strand
GCGTGGCGGACCGCATATCTGACGAGCACCGATTTCCACGTCGAGATCCAGATTCCATATCTAAACTCGGGAACCTTCGCTGCATCTACTCCCCCCACGACAACGATTGAGTGCCTTCGCAGGCAACGGGCAAGAAAAACAATGGGAGCGGAGTATACTGAAGCAAACCAGGTAAATGTGAGATCTGCCCGCAGGACTCCCGCAAAGATCGAAATTGGCGCCAGGAGTACGAAGGGCCGCAGCGCCGCGCATTCATCGAT
>DAIPLH010000351.1:0-3405 GCA_036769325.1 Bacteroidota bacterium | reverse complement strand
GAGAAATTGAACGTTCACACGCGCACCGAAGCAGTCGTGAAATTTCTGCAAAAGAAGCAGGTCCTCTTTGATAAAGGCTGCATCATGGGTGGAGGTAAACAGGATTCTCACTGCGCGGGAGATGCCTTTCGGTCATGACTGAGCATCGGTGCCAAGATAAATCAAAACCACGAAACAGTCAAACCAATCCCTTTTGTCCGTAGTGGCAAGATTTGGATTCTGCCGCGAAGACTCCCGTCTCGAGACGAGGCCTCGGCCGGAGGCCGGGCTAAGACGCGAAGGATCGCAATACGACTACAAGATCATGTCATCCCTGAGAACCCTTGACCACTACCCTTTTGCATTTCCTTCACTGAATTGATATATTAGCCCGACTTCCTTCAAGGACATGGTTAAGACCTCTCTTCTCTTCTTTTCGCTCTCCCTTCTTCTGTTCCTGACCGGATGCCTGACTGTTGGGGAGAAGGAATACCAGTTCAAACTTCTCACGGATCATTCCGGTACAGCTGTCATCAGGTTCATCGACATCGGTTCCGAGTCTGAGGATACCACCGACACTTCCAGGGAGGACTTCGAACATTTGATTGAGTTCTACCTCCGGGGGACGGAATTCGAAGAACAGAACCCCGGGTTTCGCGACGTCCGGAAACGTCTCTACGAAGATGAGGGAAAGCTCGTCGGAGAAATACAATTTGCATTTGATTCTCTTGAAACTGTGAAGCTTTTCCGGTTCGATGGCAAAAGTCCGTACATGTACTATGTCGGAACGGATTTCGTTTCCGAGGAACTCGCAGAGACGGACGGAACCTACGACAGCAACATCATGCCCGTCGTTTTCTGGCCTTCCGGAACCACCGAGTTCACTTTGAGAACAAGGGTTTCAAGTGAAACACCTGGAAGGAAGACGTTGGTGGCACATTTTCGCCAATGGGAGAGCGAAGGTCAGCCGCACGAGCCCCGGCGGGAGAACTAGGTTTTGGAGGTTTGGAAGAGGAACCTCTATGTCCTCTGGGGAACACAGTTCCTCGCGATGCTCGGCATGAACCTTGTCGTCCCGTTCCTTCCATTTTTTGTCCGGGAACTGGGTGTTGTGGACGACGCTGACGTTGCCCTCTGGAGTGGGATAGCGTTCTCGGGAACCTTTCTGTCTGCTTTTATAGCGACGCCTTTCTGGGGGATTCTCGGCGACAAGTACGGACGGAAGGCGATGGTGATTCGCGCCATCTTCGGACTGGCTCTCTCGCAGGTTATCATCGGGCTCTCTCAAGACGTGTACCAACTCGTCGCGTTTCGCGTGCTGCAGGGAGGAATCAGCGGCTTCATTGCATCTTCTCTCGCCCTTGTTGCAACCAATACACCACGAGACAGGATCGGCTATGCGCTTGGCGTTCTCCAATCCTCCACTGCATCCGGGATGGTGCTCGGGCCTTTGGTTGGAGGATTACTGGCAGACCATATCGGATATCGAAGCATCTTCTTTATAACCGCCCTTCTTTGTGGAGCCGGAGGAATCGTCGTCCTCACCAGTGTTCGCGAAACAAGTTCGCCGGTTTCGGGAGCAGAACGATTCACTGTGAGTGACAATATTCGCCTGATGTACCGAAACCGCCAGCTTGCAATGGTGGGCATCTGCCTTGTTGTTGCTCAGATGGCAGTGTTGATGATCGAGCCAATTTTTGCCCTCTTTGTCGAGAGCTTTAACGTTGAAACCGAGTATCTTTCCACTCTCACAGGTGCCATTTTTTCCATCGCAGGCGTATTCATGATCGTCTCTGCTCCCGGGTGGGGAAGAAGAAACGACAGGTTTGGCCAGCGGCGGAATCTCACCTTCGCACTGGCCGGGGCGAGTGCCGCCTATGCTGGGCACATGTTCGTCGCTAACCTCTTCCAGCTCGGAATCCTCAGAGCATTTCTTGGTTTTGCCCGGGGGGCTGTGTTGCCAGGATTGTACTCCCTGGTCAGTCTCCATGCCCCGGTCGAACGCCGTGGTGGAATAATGGCCATCGCGTCATCTCTCACCCTTCTGGGAAACAGCGCAGGTCCGTTGTTGGGCGGTTTCACGGCCAGTCGGTTCGGGATTCGAACATCATTCATGGTGGCAAGCACTATCCTGCTCCTCCTGAGCTTTGTTGTGTGGAGGACGTTCACCGACAAGCCCGCCAATATCCCGGGTAGCCATCAACCCTTGCCAGAGGAACGATACTGACGAGACAACGAGAATGGTAGGAAGCGCAAAGCGTGACAGACTCTTTCTGCTGGATGGAATGGCCCTGGCCTACAGGGCCTACTTTGCATTGATCACGAGACCCCTCATGAACAGCAAGGGGGTAAACACAAGTGCCATATATGGTTTCGTAACCGCGCTCATGAAGATTCTGTCCGATGAACGGCCTGAGTACGTGGCCGTGGTCTTCGATGCGCGCGGACAAACGTTCCGTCACCGCAAGTATGCGGCGTACAAGGCCACCCGTCAGAAAATGCCGGAAGAGATGGCGGGCCAGATGGACAAGCTGAAAGAAACAGTCCGTGCATTCAACGCCCCCCTTCTCGAAGTTCCCGGGTTCGAAGCAGACGATGTTATCGGCACACTTGCCAGAAGAGCAGAGCGCGAGAATGTGCATACCTACATGGTCACTGGCGACAAGGATTTCATGCAATTGATCTCCCCCCTTATCAGTATGTACAAGCCGGGGAAGGGCGGGTCAGATGTCGAACTGATTGACCGGGAAGGCGTTGAAGCAAAGTTTGGGGTTCCGCCGGAACTCGTGATCGATGTTCTCGGTCTCATGGGTGATTCATCTGACAATGTTCCCGGTGTTCCGGGAATCGGGCCAAAGACCGCCATTCCGTTGATTCAGAAGTACGGCACTATTCCCGAACTCTATGAGCGTCTTGATGACATTCCGCAGAAAGGGATAAGAGAAAAACTCCGATCAAACAGGGAATCCGCGTTTCTCTCCCGCGAGCTCGTGACGATCGATACCAATGTACCGCTCGACATCGACTTCCATTCGCTGCGTGCGGAGAATCCTGACAGGGAGCTTCTCACCCGCCTCTTTACCGAGCTCGAGTTCCGGACCCTGATAAACAGAATTCCCTCCTCACCCGGTTCACGCACCGAAACAAGTCAGGCCCCGGTCGCCCTGCCGGTTGTACAGGAGAATGAGTCGGACATCAGCACTGACAGCCATGAGTATGTATGCATCACAACAAGACAGGGGCTTACGTCTTTCCTCAGTGAGATTGAGCGTTCATCGCGACTGGTCATTGACACCGTGACGACATCACCGGATCCGATAACGACTGATCTTGTCGGGCTTTCGTTCAGCACAGGTCCGCGCAAAGGGTTCTTCATCCCCATTCCGATCGACGGCCCTCACCTGTTTTCCGGGTCAGGTTGGGAGA